>JAHEFC010000248.1 GCA_024640385.1 Sphingobacteriales bacterium | reverse complement strand
TTCAGTCCTGATGGCAAAAAAATCCTATTTACATCTGACGAAGGAGGGGGAGATAATATCTGGGTGATGAACCGGGATGGCAGTGGCGCCAGGCAGGTGACCAAAGAAAATTTTCGCCTGCTGAATAACGCTGCCTGGAGCCCGGATGGTGAATACATCGTGGCCAGGAAGCATTTTACTTCAGGCCGTTCTTTGGGAGCAGGAGAGTTGTGGCTATACCATGTAAGTGGCGGAACCGGCCTTCAACTTACGGCACGGAAGAATGACCAGCAGGATCTGAATGAACCCAGTTTCTCGCCTAATGGACAATATGTCTATTACAGCGAGGATATGTATCCGGGAGGATATTTTCAGTACAACAAGGACCCCAACAACCAGATCTTTGTGGTCAGGCGTTTCGACAGGGAAAAAGGTACCATTGAAACGGTGACAGGCGGGGCAGGGGGCGCAGTTCGGCCCCAATTATCGCACGATGGGAAAACCATGGCATTTGTAAAAAGGGTCAGGACAAAAACAGTGCTGTATCTGAGAGAATTGTCAACGGGAAGAGAGTGGCCCATCTATGATAAATTGTCCAAAGACCAGCAGGAGGCCTGGAGCATATTTGGTATTTATACAGGGTATTCATGGTCTCCGGATGATAAGTTCATCTATATCTGGGCCAATGGCAAGATCAATAAAGTAGATGCAAATGGATTCAATACATCTTCCGATGTGGCATTCACTTGTAATGTGAAACAGAAGATCTATGACGCCGTCCGGTTCAAACAAAAACTTGATCCTGATAAATTTTCAGTCAATGTGGTGCGTCATGCAGTTACATCGCCAGATGGAAAAATGCTTGTATTCAATGCCGTAGGATATTTATGGAAGAAGGAGTTGCCGAATGGCCTGCCACAGCGGATTACGAAGGGAAAGGATTTTGAATACGAGCCTGCATTTTCGGCTGATGGGAGCTCACTGGTGTATACAACCTGGAACGATGAACAGGCAGGAGCTTTATATATGATGAATATGAAAACTGGCTCTGTGCCAGTGAAGATATCTTCTGAGAAAGCGATCTACCGTAATCCGTCTTTTTCACCCGATGGTAAGTCAGTGGTTTTTCAGAAAGAAGATGGCAGTAGTGCGATGGGTCCTGCCTATACCTCGCAGCCCGGCATTTATATTCTGCCTGTCTCAGGGGGAACACCTGTATTCGTACATAACAAAGGCTACCTCGCCAGGTTCAATGCAAAGGGAGACAGGCTTTACTACCAGGTGGGTGGTGGAATGAATGTGATGTATGCGAGTTGCAAAACGGACGGCTCGGATGAACGCACTCACCTGAAGAGCACTTATGGCAGCCAGTTCACGGTTTCACCTGATGGGAAGTGGATCGCTTTTGTGGATCTGCATAAAGTTTATATCTCAGCCTTTCCGCAAACAGGTAAGCTGATGGACCTGGGCAGTAACACCACAGATTTTCCCGTGAAACAGGTGGCTAAAGATGCGGGTGCCAATCTGCACTGGAGTGGAAACAGCAAAGAGCTTCATTACACATTGGGCAGTCAGTATTATACTGTGAATGTGGAAGACAGGTTTGAGTTTGTTGCCGGCAAGCCTGATTCGTTATTTAAAATGCCGGAAAAAGGCCTTGAGGTTGGTTTGTCTGTGCCTATGGACAAGCCGCAGGGAACCATCGCTTTCACCAATGCCAGGATCATTACCATGAAAGGCAATGACGTGATTGAAAATGGAACAGTGTTGGTAGAAGGGAATAAGATCAAAGCCATTGGAACTGGCGTGACCATTCCTACTGGTGCGAAGGTGATCGATTGCAATGGCAAAACCATTATGCCCGGTATCATTGATGCACATGCGCATGGAGGACATTTCAATTCAGGTCCGTCCCCACAGCAGTACTGGCCATATTATACCAACCTGGCTTTTGGAATAACCACGATGCATGATCCTTCTGCGAATACGGAATGGGTATTTGCGCAAAGTGAATTGCAGAAAGCTGGCTATATCACGGGACCAAGGGTATTTTCCACGGGAACGATCCTGTACGGGGCTGACGGAAATTTCAAAGCTGTGATCAATTCCCTGGAAGATGCAAAGAGCGCCATCCGGAGAACAAAAGCCTACGGTGCTTTTTCTGTAAAAAGTTATAACCAGCCCCGAAGGGAGCAAAGGCAAATGATCATCCAGGCGGCACGTGAATTGGGTGTTGAAGTGGTGCCTGAGGGTGGTTCATTTTTTTATCACAATACCAGCATGATACTGGATGGGCATACTACGATTGAGCATAACATGCCCATGGCGGTATTGTATGATGATGTGATCCAGCTCTGGAAGAATTCCGCTACGGCCTATACGCCAACCCTTATTGTTTCATATGGTGCAGTAAGTGGAGAATATTATTGGTACCAGCACAGTAATGTGTGGGAGAATGCCAGGCTGATGAAGTACACGCCCAGGGAAATTGTTGACACTCGGAGCCGCTACAGAACAAGCCTGCCCGAAGAAGAATATGAGAACGGACATATCCTTGTATCGAAAAGCCTGAAGAAACTGAATGATGTGGGTGTAAGGGTCAATCTTGGGGCGCACGGACAATTGCAGGGATTGGGTGCTCATTGGGAACTCTGGATGATACAACAGGGAGGCATGAGCAATCACGATGCGTTAAAAACGGCCACCATCAATCCTGCATTTTCACTGGGCCTGGATGATCATATCGGATCATTGGAAGTGGGCAAACTGGCCGATCTGTTGGTGTTGGACAAAAATCCATTGGAGAATATCCGCAATTCAGAAAGCATCCGGTACACGATGGTGAACGGAAGGTTGTATGATGTGGAAACCATGAATGAAAATGGAAACTACAGTAAAGCCCGTGGCAAGTTCTATTGGGAGCAGAACAAGAATTTTGAATACTTTCCTTTGATCAGTGAAACAACGAATGAAGCGTTCGGGTGTAGTTGCGGTAAACACTGATTAGATGATTAGCCGGTTAGTGTGTTAGCCGGTTAGTGCATTAGATAAGTATGAAAGAGCTACTCCTCACTATCATACTTATCTAATGCATTCTACGGCTAACAAGTTAACCGGTAAACCGGTTAGCGGAGCGGGAAACGGGGCTCGAACCCGCGACTTTCAGCTTGGGAAGCTGACACTCTACCAACTGAGCTACTCCCGCGAAGAAATTAGCGAATTGACGGATTGGCGAATTAGCTGATTATTAAATTTAATAATTACTGAAAGATTTTCCAAAGAATCCGCAATCCGCAATCCGTCAATGCGCCAATCCGCCAATCGAATCAAGCAGATCCACCACCCCCTCCCGCTGCAGGATCAGGTATCCCAGCCTGTCGTTACTGATCCCTTCTTTGAGTTGATAGCTGAAATTGAGCTGGTTGTTGGAAATGTCGGTCTCGAAATATTTGAAGCTGATGTTCCGGTAAGTTTTCAGCTCTTCACCGATCTCATACAGGTGCGTAGATAAAATGAACAAGGCATGCCGGATGTTGATGAGGCCGCGGATCACAGTGGACGAGCATTTCATAGCATCCTGGATATTGGTGCCCTTGAACAGTTCATCAATAAGTACCAGCCATTTCCGGCCGTCGTTGATCCTGATCACGGTATTCTTGATACGTTGCACTTCATTATAGAAATAACTCTCGCCTTTAACTATGTTGTCTGTCACATTGATATTACTCAGGATCCCATCGAACAAACTCATTTTCATATACACCGCAGGTACACCCAGGCCGATATGACCCAGGAATACGGCAAGGCCCACAGATTTGATGAATGTGCTTTTGCCCGCCATATTTGCTCCTGTAAGGAAGATGAAATTGGTTTTAGTATCCATCGTGATATCATAAGGCACGGCATCTTTTAATAATAGATGATACATGCCTTTGGCCTCAAGGAATGGGTCTTCCTGCTCAATAAATTCCGGGAAGGACAGCGAGAATTTCTTCACGGCCATGGCCATGGAATACCAGGCATCGAACTGTCCGTAAATATCCATCAGTTCAAATATCTGGCTACGGAACTGCTCGTGAAAAAATTGGCCGAAATAAATGGTTTCGGTGGCGGTAAATGGCATGGTCTGTTCCCGGGATGATATTTCATCTACCTGTTTATGTTTCAATAACTGCTCTGCCCTTGCTAGCAGGAGTTGCATGACCGAGGGGGCGTTTTCGTTTTTAAGCAATTTCACCAGCTCTTTCATGGTTCTGGTAAAATCAGCGAAATGCGTCAGTGAAAAACGAACCAGCGAATAGTCAGGAGAATGAAGTATGCGGTAGATATAACTATTAAAATAATCGGAAGACTTAGGCAGCGGATCCAGCTGGTAATCGTAGAACTTTGCCAGCATCATGATGGTGCCATTGGTGATCGACAAAGGCCAGTGGTCGAGCTTATCCAGGATGACCTTTATGCCCTGTTGTGTATTCCGGATCTTTTTAAGGTCACTAAAAGGCTCGCGGAAAAATTTCATCAGCCATTCCTTTCCCCCATCGGTACGGGTGAAGTTCATGCGGTGGAACACTGAAAATTCTTCTTCAGGATGGAATACGGAAAGATCCAGGTATGTGTACTGGTCTAAGATCATAGCTTAACGGCTGAAACTGAGCCGGCTTCCTTTATAAGATTCATCAAAGCGGCCATTTTCATAAACAAGATGGCCATTCACGAAAGTATTTGTTATCGTGGCAGGAAACGTAAAGCCTTCCAAAGGACTCCAGCCACATTTATAGAGAATATTTTCTTTTGAAACTGTTGATGGACTATTAAGGTCCACCAGTACTAGGTCCGCAAAATATCCTTCCCGGATATAACCCCTGTTCTCGATCTGGAAACAACGGGCAACGGCATGCGACATCTTCTCCACGATCTTTTCCAGGCTGATCCTGCCGAGTTTATGATAATGCAGCATAAGTAGCAGGCTATGCTGCACCAGTGGCAGGCCTGCATGCGCTTTCTCATAAGGGGGTTGTTTTTCTTCCAGCAGGTGAGGAGCGTGATCAGTGGCAATGATGTCCAGGCGATCGTCGAGCAGTGCTTCCCAAAGAGCTGCTTTATTTTCAGGTGCTTTGATAGCAGGATTGCATTTGATCTTATAACCCAGGCGTTCATAATCATCCGCAGTGAAATGAAGATGGTGTACACAAACTTCGGAAGTGATTCTTTTTTCTTCCAGTGGAAGCATGTTGGTGAATAACTGCAATTCCCTGGCTGTGCTGATATGCAGTATATGAAGCCGTGTGGAATATTTCTTGGCCAGTTGTATGGCTGTAAATGAAGATTCAAAACAGGCTTCGGCATCTCTGATGATGGGGTGGTCTTTGGGTTCCAGCGGCCTGTGCCCGGCAGTAAGGATTTCGTAATTCCTCTTAATGATCCTTTCATCTTCACAATGCGTGGCAATCAATACTTCAGCTTCACGGAAGATCTTATCCAGGGTCAGGAAATTATCAACCAGCATATTGCCGGTAGAAGCGCCCATAAAGATCTTAATGCCGCAGATGTCTTTTCTCCTGGCATTGGTTTTTAATACTTCATCAGCATTATCGTTGGACGTGCCCATGAAGAATGAGTAATTGGCCAGGCTGGTGCGGGCGGCTATCGAATATTTTTCTTCCAAAAGTTCCTGGGTAAGCGCATTGGGAATGGTGTTAGGCATTTCCATGAAACTGGTAGTGCCTCCGGCAACGGCTGCTTTGGCTTCGGTATAAATATTGGCTTTGTGCGTCAGGCCGGGTTCCCTGAAATGCACCTGGTCGTCAATAACCCCAGGCAGAAGATATTTTCCTTCTGCATTTATTTCCCTGCAACCTGTAACCTGCAACCCGGAACCTATTAACTCGATCCTTCCGTTTTTAATGCAAACATCACCCTCTGTGATGGCGCCCTCATTCACTATACGTGCATTCCTGATCAGATAATTTTGCATATCTTTTCGCTGTTTTCTTACGTTAATCTCCTTCTATGAAATTACATTACATTGGACTTTTTGCAATCCTCTTGCTAGCCACAAATGCACTGTCTGCGCAGTCAAATTATATACCGCAAGGTTCTA
>JAHEFC010000558.1 GCA_024640385.1 Sphingobacteriales bacterium | reverse complement strand
CCCGGGTACCCAATACGACACCACCATCAATGAGTGGCATACCAGCCCTAAAGGTGGACGCATCCGGGCCTCCAACCCATGTAGCGAATACATGTTCCTGGACAACACGGCCTGTAACCTCGCTTCAGTCAACCTGCGTAAGTTCTTCAATGAATCAGACAATAGTTTCGATGTTGAAGGATTCGAGTACACCGTACGCCTCTGGACAACCGTACTTGAGATCTCTGTGCTGATGGCCCAGTTTCCGTCCAAGGAAGTGGCGCAACTCAGCTATGAGTATCGCACCCTGGGTCTTGGATTTGCCAACCTCGGGTCGATGCTGATGGTCAGCGGCATCCCTTACGACAGTGAGGAGGCCCGCGGCATCGCAGGTGCCATCACCGCGATCATGACCGGAATTTCTTACAAAACTTCCGCTGAACTGGCCCGCCATCTGGGACCTTTTGTCAAGTATGAGGAGAACAGGGAAGATATGCTGAGGGTTATGCGCAACCACCGTGCCGCAGCTTACGATGCACCTGATGCCTATGTTGGCCTCAGCATCAAGCCCCAGGGGATCAAAGCCCAGTACTGCCCTGATTACCTGCTGAAAGCGGCATGCAAGGCCTGGGATGATGCAGTTGAAATGGGAGAGAAGTACGGCTATCGCAATGCCCAGTCTACTGTGATCGCGCCAACAGGTACCATCGGCCTGGTCATGGACTGCGACACTACCGGCGTAGAACCAGATTTCGCCCTGGTGAAATTCAAGAAACTTTCAGGCGGCGGATATTTCAAGATCATTAACGAATCCATTCCAAGTGCGCTCAGGAACCTGGGGTATAATGAGAAAGAAATGGATGCCATTATCAAATATGCAGTAGGTTCTGCCACATTTAATGGAGCTCCTTTCATTAACCACCAGACCCTGAGTGAAAAAGGGTTCATTGCAGAGGAGATCAGGAAACTGGACGAAGCGGTAAAATCCGCTTTCGAGATCGGATTCGTATTCAATGTATATGCATTAGGTGAGGAATGTATGCAGCGCTTCGGCTTCAAACCAGAGGAGTATTACAATCCTTCCTGGAGCATGCTGGAGGCACTCGGTTTCAAAGGCTCTGAAATTGACGCAGCCAATGATTTTGTTTGTGGCACGATGACTGTAGAAGGTGCACCTTTCCTGAAAGAAAGCCATCTCCCCGTATTTGACTGTGCCAACAAGTGCGGTAAGAAAGGTGAGCGCTATATCCATGCACACGGACATATCCGGATGATGGGTGCCACGCAGCCATTCATCAGCGGTGCCATCTCCAAAACCATCAATCTCCCTAACGAGGCTTCGGTGGAAGAGATCGCTGATGCGTATTTACTGAGCTGGCAACTGGGCCTGAAAGCGTGTGCGCTTTACCGTGATGGATCCAAACTGTCACAACCCCTCAGCAATAAGAGTGATAAGAAGGCGAAAGAGGAAGATGTCAAGGAGGAAGAAACACTTGTGAATACAGAAAGCCAGTTCATCGATGTGGGCAAGCTCACCGTTGAGGAACTGCTGGACGAACTGCAGAAAAGGATGACTGCTTCTACGGATACCAAACTGAAACGCCAGCTGTCCAGGATCGTAGAACGCAAAACACTGCCGGCAAAAAGGCGTGGTTTCACGCAGAAAGCCAAGATCAACGGCCAGGCCATATTCCTGCGCACAGGTGAATATACTGACGGCACACTGGGAGAGATCTTCATTGATCTTGCCAAAGAAGGTTCAACGCTTCGCAGCCTGATGAACTCCTTTGCGATCGCAGTGTCGGTGGGTCTGCAATACGGCGTTCCTCTGGAAGAGTTTGTGGAGAAATTCGTGTTCACCAAGTTTGAACCGGCCGGTATGGTTGACCACCCGAATATCAAATCAACCACTTCTATTGTTGACTTCGTGTTCCGCTGCCTGGCTTATGAATACCTGAACAGGACAGACCTTGTACACGTGCTTGACAAGCCCGAGGTTGGCAATACAGGCACTGATGAATGGGATGAGCCCACTGAGAAGCCCGAGCTCTCTGATGTGCGCGTAATCGCCCCTGCTTCCAGTTCCGGTGTTACACAGACCAGTTCTGTTAAAGTGCAGAGAACAGCCGCCGTGAAAACCGAGAACAGCACCCAGGAATACATGAAGAGCATGCAAAGCGATGCGCCCGCCTGTAACACCTGTGGCCATATTACTGTGCGCAGCGGCACCTGCTATAAATGCCTGAACTGCGGAAACAGTATGGGATGCAGCTGATTTTTAGCTGAGCCTATAATCGGATTAGCGGATTAAATAGATTAAAGTCCTCCTGAGAAGGGGGACTTTTTTATTTCTTTA
>JAHEFC010000247.1 GCA_024640385.1 Sphingobacteriales bacterium | reverse complement strand
CTGGAGATCTGGAAGGTGATGAAATCCTGCATTTACCGGGGCACCCATTCGGAAGGCATGCTTCCCGGCGGGCTTTTTGTAAGGAGGAGGGCCGCAGAGCTCAACCGTAAACTGATCCATGGCCGGCACTATTCCGATTACCCAGGTTGGGTGGCCACCATCCGCCAGGGCGGTCATGATTTTCGTTATATCATCGACTGGGTCAGTTGTTTTGCGCTGGCGGTCAATGAAGAGAATGCTTCATTCGGCCGCGTGGTCACTGCGCCTACTAACGGTGCTGCAGGGGTCATTCCCGCTGTTTTACAGTATTATATTGCATTTTGCGATGGCAATCATGAGGATAAGATCATGCAGTTTTTGCTAACTGCTTCTGAAATAGGGAGTATTTTCAAAAAAGGCGCGACCATTTCGGCAGCCATGGGCGGATGCCAGGCCGAGATCGGCGTATCTTCTGCGATGGCAGCGGCGGCTCTTACTGATTGTATGGGCGGTACCCAAAGACAGTGCATCATGGCGGCAGAAATTGCCATGGAACACCACCTGGGGATGACTTGCGACCCCATCGGGGGACTGGTACAGATACCCTGCATAGAAAGAAATACGATGGGGGCTATTAAAGCCATCACGGCTTCCCAACTGGCCCTGCAGAGTTCACCCGATTTTGCAAAAGTTTCCCTGGATGCAGTGATCAGAACCATGTGGGAAACAGCCAAGGATATGAGCCATAAGTACAAGGAAACCGCAGATGGAGGCCTGGCGGTTCATATCCCGCTCAGTTTAAGTGAGTGCTGAAAACTGATGGGATTATATAACTGGGTGTTAAAGATCAATTTTTTGTGGATTTTTTTTGTCTCAGGCTAAACAATTTAACCTTAGACTTGTAATATGTCGAATCATAAGTAAAACACAGTTTTGTTTTGTTAAACAAACTGTGAACTTTCTTTGGAAAAACGGAGCTAATGGCTGAACAATCAACAGGGGTCAAGATGAATCCCATCAGGAGAATATTGCAGGTACTTAAACTCGAGAAAAAGGAGATCACCGCGATCTACTTTTATGCCATTTTAAATGGAATTGTCCAGCTCTCACTTCCGCTGGGGATACAGAGCATCATCAGCTTCGTACTGGGTGGTTCCATTTCCACTTCCCTGGTAATACTCATCATTCTTGTTGTGCTTGGCGTTCTTTTCAATGGCTTCATATCTGTGAACCAGATGAGGCTGAATGAAAAAGTGCAACAGAAACTTTTTGTACGCTACTCTTTTGAATACGCCAACAGGATACCGAAACTGGACCTGCAGAGTGTAGACAGTTATTATCTTCCCGAACTGGTCAACCGTTTTTTCGACACCATATCGCTGCAGAAAAGTATTTCTAAACTATTGCTCGAGATACCAACGGCAAGCATCCAGATCCTGTTCGGAACCATTTTGCTTTCTTTCTATCACCCTGCATTCATTGTATTCAGCCTTGTGTTGATCTCACTGGTTACGGTGATCCTTTATTATACCAGCCCCAGGGGATTGTCCACATCGATCGAGGAAAGTAACTATAAGTATAAAGTGGCAGGCTGGCTGGAAGAACTGGCCCGTGTGGTGCGGAGTTTCAAATTTTCTAAAGGGACCTTGCTGAACCTGAAGAAAACCGATGAACTGGTAGGCGGTTATCTCAATGCCAGAACGGCCCATTTCAGGGTATTACTTTTTCAATACTGGACCCTGATCGGATTCAAGATGCTGATCACGGCGGCCATGCTGATCGTGGGTAGCATCCTGTTGATCAATCAGCAGCTTAACCTCGGACAGTTCATCGCCTCTGAGATCGTCATACTGCTTGTTTTGAATTCTGTAGAGAAGCTGATCGTTAACCTGGATAAAGTCTATGATGTGCTGACCTCGGTGGAAAAGCTGAGTAAAGTAATTGATCAGCCTGTAGATACGGAAGGCAAAATGCAGTTAACTGAAAAAGCTGAAGGTGTGAGCGTGCAGGTACAGGGTCTGAACTTTAAATACGACAAAAGACCTGTATTGAAGGATATCAGTTTCAATATCGAACCCGGGCAGAAAGTTGCAGTGATAGGGGAAGATGGCTCGGGCAAGTCCACTTTGCTCAGGGTGCTCAGCGGTGCCTATAAGAATTATGAAGGAGGCATCCTGCTGGATAATGTGCCATTGAGGAATTATCATTCAGACAGTGTGAGAAAGAATACAGGCATCCTGCTCAGCCAACAGGATATTTTCAATGGCACCATCCTGGAAAATATCACCATGGGAAATAACGCGATCTCACCCAATGCCATTATGGTGTTGTCTGAAAAGATAGGGCTGAAGAATTTCCTGGAAGAACAACATGAGGGTTTTGAAACCATTCTCGATCCCGTGGGTAAGCGCCTGTCCAGGAACATCATCCAGAAGATCCTGTTACTGCGTGCGCTTGTAAATGATCCAAGACTTTTATTACTGGAAGAACCCTGGACCAATCTTGATGAATCGCACAGGAGATCGATACAGGAATATCTTTTACAGAACAACAAAGATTGCACCATAGTGGTAGCTACCACAACAGATGATGAGTTTGTTTCCAAGTGTGATAAGGTATTGTATTTGAAAGATGGCCAGCTTGTTGACGCAGGCAGCTGGGATGAAACCCGAAAAAACTAAACTAACCCTGAATGGCAATTGATTTTATTAACCAGGACATGGCGCACCAGTGTGAAAAACTGGATTTGAAGTCGTATAACCAGATCTACCGTATCCGCAAGAAAAGCAATGTCAAACGCTGGGTGATTTCTATCCTGATCTCCCTGGCGATCATTTTGTTTCTTCCCTGGACGCAGAATATCAGGGCAAGGGGATCTGTCACCACATTAAGGCAGGAGCAAAGGCCGCAGCAGTTTCCTACTATCATTCCGGGGCGGGTTGTGAAATGGCATGTGAAGGAGGGCGACTATGTGAAGAAAGGCGATACATTGGTTCAGATCGGCGAGGTCAAGGATGATTATCTCGATCCATCACTGCTGAAAAGAACCGAAGAGCAGCTTGATGCAAAGAAACAGGCGAATGAAAGTTATCAGAGCAAAGTAAATGCTACGGGACAGCAGATCGCTGCGCTGGCAGAAGCCAGGGATCTGAAAATGGCTGAGCTTGACAATAAGATAGAACAGCAGGTGATGAAGATCAGGAGCGACAGTGCAGAGCTGGTGGCCGTACTGAATGACCTGAATATAAAAACGGAACAATTCAAAAGGCAAAGAGTGATGTATGATTCCGGCCTGGCTTCATTGGTCCAGTTGGAACAGAGGAACCAGGCATTGCAGGAAGCAACGGCAAAGAAAATGAGTGCCGAGATCAAACTGTCCAACGCTAAACAGGAATTGTTCAGGTTGAAGATCGAAAGGAATGGCGAGATGCAGCAATATGCCGAGAAAATATCAAAAGCTGAGGGCGACCGGTTTCAATCTATCTCGCAGATCCAGACCGGACAGGGTGAGATCGCCAAGCTGGAGAACCAGTATATGAATTACAATATCCGCAGTGGATTATATACCCTGATCGCGCCGCAGGATGGCCAGGTAGTGCAGGCCAAGAAGGCAGGTATTGGTGAGATCCTTAAAGAGGGTGATGTTATTGTGGAGATCATACCAACCAATGTTGAATATGCCGTAGAAATGTTTGTCAAACCAGTGGATCTTCCATTGGTCTCAAAAGGACAGAAAGTAATGTTCTTGTTTGATGGCTTTCCCGCTATTGTTTTCAGTGGCTGGCCCAATGCATCGTATGGGATATTTGCCGGTGAAGTGGCGGCAGTGGAAAGCGGTGTGGGTAATAATGGCAAGTTCCGGATCCTGGTGAAAGAAAAGCCGGGAGAGAAGCCATGGCCAAGGGAGCTCATGATGGGAACGGGAGCGCAGGGCATCGCTTTATTAAAAGATGTTCCGATATGGTATGAATTGTGGCGTAACATCAACGGATTCCCGCCCGATTATTACAAATCAGAAGTGGCCGGAGACAGTAAAATGACCGGAAAAAAATAGTACCTGTTTAATGAAAGCATTCATCCTGTTTGTATTGATCTTGTTTAGCATTGGTTCAAAAGCCAATGATACACTCCGTTATCTTTCGGAGGAAGAATTCATTCATATCGTGAGGTCATACCACCCGGTGGCCAAACAGGCGCAGTTGATGGTTGATCGGGCAAAAGCAGAACTGACCGCTTCAAGGGCTGGATTTGATCCGGCCTTCTACCTCCAAACCGACCGGAAAACTTTTGATGGTAAGACCTATTACGATTATTTCAATCCCGAACTCAAAATACCTACCTGGTATGGCATTGAATTAAAAGCGGGGCTGGAAGAGAATCTTGGTGATTATACCAATCCTGAACTAACCAAAGGTCAGTCGAGTTATGTTGGCGTTTCCGTGCCGTTAGGAAAGAACCTCCTGATGGATAAGAGACGGTCGGTATTGCGGCAGGCCAAATTATTCAGGGACCAGAGCAAGGCGGAACGATTACTGCTGATCAACGACCTCCTGAACGATGCCTATGAGTCTTACTGGTATTGGGTGAAAAACTACGAGGTATATAAGATACTCAACGAAGCAGTGACTGTAAATGAACGCCGGCTAAACCTGGTGAAGCTTGGTTACAGGCAGGGCGACAGGCCCGCGATTGACACTACGGAAGCGCTGGCCCAGCTGCAATCGTTTCAACTGGCCCGGAATGAAGCCATGCTCAATTTCAGGAACTCAGGACTGATGCTTTCGAATTACCTGTGGACTGCTGTTGATTCGCCTTATTATCTTCCCGCAGATGTAGTGCCCGACAGTAGTTGGAGAACTTTGAAAATCGAGAATGCCAGTCTGCCTGTTCTCGACGAGCTGATCAATATTGCACGCAACGAACATCCCAAACTGGCAAGTTATGATTTCAAGCTGCAGATGCTTGATATTGAAAAAAGACTGAAGTTCCAGAGTCTGCTTCCAACGTTGAATGTGAATTATAATATCCTCAATTCGGGCTATAATGTGTTCAAGGATGCAAGCACGGCATTGTACAGCAACAATTATAAATTCGGGATCGATTTTGGATTGCCATTGAGGCTTTCCCAGGGCCGTGGTGATTACAGCGCTGCCAAAATAAAAATTGCAGAAACCAATCTCGACCTGGTACAAACCAGGCTGTCTATTGATAACAAGGTAAAATATTACTTTAATGAACTGGCTACCCTTCAGTCACAGGTACGTATAGCCGAAGATAACCTGGAGAATTACCAACGGTTGTTCCGTGGGGAAGACACCCGTTTCAGGATAGGAGAGAGTTCGCTGTTTATTCTAAATACCAGGGAGAATAAGGTGCTGGAAGCGCAACAGAAACTTGCAGAACTCAAAACCAAATTCTTTATCAGTTACCGCAGGATAGTCTGGTCCACAGGACAGCTGAGATAGAATGTGATGAATGTGGGAATGTGGTGAATGAAATGTGGTTAATGTCACATTTCCCACATTATCACACATTTATCACATTATACAGGGTGTCCCTCTCTACCGGTACACGCTTTGCTTGTTTGATCAGGTCGATGATCTCCGTAGTGGTCATTGATGGATTCTGTTCTTCGCTGCCTGCCATAGAATAGATCTTGGTGGAATCATCGATGGTTCCGTCAAGGTCATTCACACCAAATGATAGCGTAAGCTGCGCATTCTGGCGGCCCAGCATTGGCCAGTAGGCTTTCAGGTGAGGAAAATTATCCATGAAGATCCTCGCTACTGCATACATCTTCATGTCTTCCACAATGGATACTTCAGGAATATTACTCATCTCATTATCCTTATTCCTGAATTTCAGGGGAATAAAGCAGTTAAATCCACCGGTTTCATCCTGTAGTGTTCTGAGCCTGTCCATATGGTCAACGCGGTGGGCAAAGTTTTCAATATGTCCGTAAAGCATGGTGGCATTTGTATGCATGCCCAGTTTATGTGCAGTGGCATGAATATTCAGCCAGCCTTCTGCATCCACTTTATCGGCACAGATCTGCTCCCTGATCTCCGGATCAAAGATCTCAGCTCCACCGCCGGGAAGGGACTGCAG
>JAHEFC010000246.1 GCA_024640385.1 Sphingobacteriales bacterium | reverse complement strand
CAATATAATCAGAATTGATGAATCAGGCGCCTTTCATCAGGTAAAATGCCGCAAGGTCACGGAAGCTTTTCAACTGGGCATCAACCCAATCCTGATCCATGCCCATTTCCCTCGCCATGATCGATGCCACTGCGGGTGCTATTTCCACCGCAGCACCAGCATCAAGAAATAAAAGCCTCACCCGGCGCGCCAGCACATCTTCCACCGTTACCGCCATTTCTTTCCTTACCGCCCACACCACTTCCCCTGCACAAAACTGATAGCCAGGATGTAATTTCTTCTTCAACTCAGGCTCTTTCTCCATCATCGCCCTGATGGCCGCTGCATCGGAACCATAGATATGCAGATGATCATTTTCATTCACTTCCGCAATCCACCCATGGATCCGCAGATCTTCGGTTACGCATGGTCGTTTGTCCAGCTTACCTACAAAAACCGCATTCTGAACCGCATCCATGGCCATTTTCCGGTAGGTGGTCCATTTCCCGCCAATGATGGTGATCAAGCCGGAGGTGGAAACAACAATGGTATGATCCCTGGAAATAAGCGCGGTTGTAGTTGATCCCGTGGCCTTTACCAGTGGCCTGAGTCCGGCAAACACACTCAGCACATCAGCCCGGGTTATCGAAGAAGAAGTATACCGGTTAAAATGCGAGATGATGAAGTTGATCTCTTCATCCAATGGCAGTGGCTCATCACGTACTTCATCTACAGGTGTATCAGTGGTACCCACCACCACCTTATCGTGCCAGGGCACTGCAAATAAAACCCTGTCGTCATCTGTTTTCGGGATCATCAGGGCTGACTGCCCGGGAAAAAACTTCTGGTCGATTACCAGGTGTATCCCCTGTGAGGGCGTTACCATCGGTTGTGCCTCCACGTTATCCATCCCAATAACGGCATCTGCAAAAACACCAGTGGCATTGATCACAGACCTGGCCCGGATACTGAAATTCTGACCAGACAGGTGATCATACACCAGGGCACCCGTCACTTTTTTATTCTCCTTGGTCAGCTCCTCCACTTCAATATAATTGACCAGGCAGGCTCCATATTCGTCCGAGGTCTGTGCCAGGTTGATCGCCAGCCTGGCATCATCAAACTGCCCGTCGAAATATTCAACGCCACCCTTCAATCCTTTCTCGCGCATATACGGCATCTGTCTCAACACCGACTTCCTGCCCAGCATCCTGATCTTTCCTATCTGTAATTTGCCCGCCAGCAGGTCGTACATCCCCAGCCCTATTCCATAAAAAAACTTATCCCACCAACTGTACACCGGCACAATGAAAGACTGTCTCCTGGTAAGATGAGGCGCATTCTTTAAAAGTATCCCTCTTTCCTTCAACGCCTCCCTGACCAGTTTGATATTGCCCTGTGCAAGATATCTTACACCGCCATGCACCAGTTTGGTGGACCGGCTGGAAGTACCTTTTGCAAAATCATCTTTTTCCACTAACGCCACCGTATAACCGCGGGTTGCGGCATCAACGGCAATACCCAACCCGGTTGCCCCGCCGCCGATGACGAGGATATCCCAGATGCGATCTTCCCGGAGTATGTCAAGATTCTTATGCCTGTTCATTTATTCCGTTGATTTATCCTTGGGGTATATGCTGAGCGTACTGTAACCGCTATTCATTTTATCCAGCCTTATCTGGGTAAAGATCCGCTCTTTCAATGACTCCACATGCGAAATGATGCCCACCATTTTATTGGACTCAGCCTGCAACTGTTCCAAAGTTGTAATGGCCTCTTCCAGGGTGTCCGAATCCAATGTCCCAAATCCTTCATCCACGAATAAACTGTCGATCCGTATGTCACGGGATGCAAGATCGGACAAACCCAGCGCCAAAGCAAGACTGATAATAAAAGTCTCACCACCGGATAACGTCTTTACAGAACGTCGTTCATTACCCATATGTGTATCGGTCACTACCAGGTCATCATCCTCATCTTCATTCGGCATTGATACTTCATACCTGCTGTGCAATTTCTTCAATCGCAGATTACAAAAACGCAAAAGGTGTTGTAAGGTGAGTTTTTGTGCGCGCTCATTGAATTTATTGCCCGTGGCATCTCCTATCAATTCATTGAGCAACTCCCAGGGCCTCATCATGATCCTCATATCACTGATCTCTTTACCTCCATCCTCAATTTCCTTGCGGAATTGCTGATCTGTGCGAAGCGAGAGTTTTACATCTTCATGCTCCTTTTTTAAACCCTCCAGATCCTTTTTCAGCTCACTGACCCTTGCTGAACCAGAGTCCAGGTCAAACTCCGGATCATCTTTGGCCAGTTCTTCTTTCAACTTCTCATCTTCAGTCCTGAATAATTCTTTGGCTGTTCTCAGATCCGAATGAATATGATTCTGTTCTCCTATCAACTGAAGATAAATTTTTTCATCCAGCATATCCAGCCTTGCCCTTTCAGGATCATCATAGCCCAATTGCCTTAAGGGATCACCAATGGCCGCTACGATATCCCGAAGGGCATTAGAACTGTTGGCAAGTTTTTCCTTGTAACTATTATACCTCTGTTCAATGTTCTGCCTGCTTTGAATAGACTGTTCAATCGACTGTCTTTTTTCCCTGTAGTCAGCCTGAATATCATTTCCCTTATATAAAGCTGATATTTCAGCTTGCAGTACCGACATTTCCCTGCATTTCTGATCATGGTCCCGGATATCAGTCAGCACCTGTTCAAATACCGGCCGTGCTGAAAGGAAACTCTGATAGGCGCTGATCTTATCCTGGCTGGCTTTATATATGGCCAGCTGTTCATCTACTTTTTCTTCGTTTTCGAAGTCTGCCAATCCGAACCGGCCCGCGGATGTTCTTACTTCATGATCCAATTTCGCAAAGACTTCTTCTGCCTGGACGATCTTTTCCTGCAGAAGGCTTATCTCTTTGGCAATACCATTATTATCCATCATCAGTTGCTGGAGTATCTTACGGGCAGTAGTGAGTTCATTTTCAGCTTCAATATATTTCAGATCTGCATCGCCCAGGTCTTTCGCATAGGCGTGGACGTAAGGGTGATGTTCTGAGCCGCAAAGTGGACAGGGCTTACCCTCAACCAGCTGTCCCCTGTATTTATCAAAGCTCTGCTCAGTCAGCATTTTTCTGCGCGCCTCTTCAGCAGCTTTGAATCTGCCTTCCTTCAGGTTTACCTGCTGCTCTGCATCGGAAATCCGTAAACTAATTTTCTGGAGTTCGTCTTCTTTTTTCAATCTCCCTGCAAAACAGGTACTGAGCAGTTCTTTATTAATGTTCCTGTCTCTTACCGAGATCCTCGTCCTGTCAAGATCCCTGACCATATTCCCTATCGCGGTCCTTTTTTCTTCAACATTACTTTCATTTACCTCTTCTTTTTTTACAAATTCCTCAAACTTCAATACCGCAGCATCTATCCGATGCTGAAGTTTTTCTGCCAGCTGGTTGTTATCGCCCTGTTCATTGAACATCTGTTGTTCAGTTTTCAGGTAGGCGGAGGAAAGTGAATGTCCGAGTTTCTGCCGGAGTTGTTTTGAACTCAACTCTGCCTGGCTTTTAGCATTGACCAGCCTGGTTATTTTTTCCCGGAAATCATCCAGGCCCTCAGCATAATCATGTTCAGAAACTTCCTTCCCCAACCACTGAGAAACCTCTGTCAATAAATGTATCAACCTGGCTTTAATGTCCACTCCAGCTTTTTCAAGATTTTCAATCTCTTTGGCAGCTTCTTCACTGTTCTTAATCTGCCTTCCATACTCAGAAAGTTTATCTTTGAAAGGCAAAAGATTCTTATATACATCCAGCCCATGCTGGTGCTCATTGTTAAAATCCTGCAGCTTCTTCCCGAGAACATTTACAGTATTTTTTCTTGCCTCCACTTGCAGGCCTAATTGCTCAAGCTGTTTCCGGAAAGCTGCTTTCTTTTCCAGAACCGCGATTTCATCTGTAGCCGAATTTATTTTCAGGCCAAGATCCTGCAGCCGGGTCTTCAACAACGTCAAGGCTCCTTCATCAAGCAGTTTCTCTTCCACCCGCTTGAAATAACTGATTTTTTGCCCTAATACTTCCTGGCGCTTTTTGTACATCTCGTACGTGAGCTTGCCCAGTTTGCGAAAATCACTCGTCCTTGTGATCTCTTCCAACAGTTTGGCCCTATCGTTCTTATCAGACTTCAGGAACTTTGCAAAATCACCCTGACAAAGTATGATCGATTTGACAAACTGGTCATAGCTCAGTCCTGTCTTTTCTTCATTGAACTTAATAACCTCTTTGTTCTTATCGGTCAACGGTGTTCCCGATTGATCGCAGACAACCATTTTGGGAATATCAAAATTCTGACTGCCTCTTTTCCTGCGTACCGACCATCTTGAAATGAAGACTCCATGATTGCAGGAGTACTTCACTTCTGCCAAACTATCAGTTTCATTCCGGGTGACGATCAGTCCACCCTTACGGATGGAGTCTGCAGAAATACTTTTCAACCTGGGGACTTCATTGAAAAGGGCCAGGGTAATGCAATCGAGTATGGTTGATTTACCTGATCCGGTTGCCCCAATAATGGCGAATAAACCAGAATCCCTGAGCGGGGGACTTGTAAAATCAATCACTGTTTCCCCCCTGAGGGAATTGATATTTTTAAGTTTAATTGATAAGATCTTCATGCGTCGTCCCCGTCTTCTTCCATTTCAGTTAGCTGTATAAAGGCCTGCATGATGAGCAGCTTATCTTCCTCAGTGAAATTACCGGTCTCCATCATTTTAGTCAAGACAAACATGGGACTCACTTCTTCCAGCCTGGTTTCTGCATCTACCATCCCCGTGATATCAAGTTCTGTTTCAGTTCTTGTGATCCTGTAATTCAGGATTTCAATGCCATCGTGTTCGAAATCAGCAACAAAAGCAGACACATCGCCATGCAAGGAAGGATTGGTGAATTCTTCAATGATATCAAGTTCTGCATAGACCTTTGCGGGTCCGGGATTCACAAATCCAGCGAGTTCCGTTTTTAATGCTTCAAAACTGCCTTTCAGCCGTTTTAGATCCCTGAATACAGGCACAGGATGATCCGTCTGAACAAGCTCCTTACCTTTTACTTCCAATTCAATAACTATTTTTTTATCTGATCGCTCACTGAAGCTCAGCGCTATAGGAGAACCTGAATAGCGGATGTGTTTTTGTTTGGCTATGTATTGAGGACGATGAATATGTCCGAGTGCTATATAATCAAATGTTCCAGGAAGATCAGAAGATGTGATGGCAGACTGATTTCCTACCTGGATCTCCCTTTCACTGTCCGATACTTCGGAACCTGCAGCAAATAAATGTCCCATGGCAATAACTGGTATTCCCTGCTTTTCTTTGCATATTTCTGCTACCGCTGTATAGCAATTACTGATCGATGTTCTTACCTGCCTGATCCGGTCTTCCATACCATCCCCCTCAGAAAAGCGATGAATATCTGCTTCGCGAAGAAAAGGCACAGCGCAGATAATCACAGGTGCTGTTCCCTGGAGTTCAATGATCATCTCGCTGATATTTTCCGGTACTTTACCCACAACATGGACATTCAAGAGGTCGAGAATATCTTTTGGGGCATTGAGTATACCCGGTGAATCATGGTTGCCACCTGTGATGATCACCCTGCATCTGATGCCAATGAGCTGCCGAAGAAAATCATAATACATCGCCCGGGCTTCATTGGAAGGATTGGCATGGTCGAACACATCCCCTGAAATCAGCAATACATCAATTTTCCGTTCACTGATCAGTTTGATCAGCCATTGAAAGAATTTTTTATGCTCTTCACTGAGTTCCCGTTTATATAACCTCAATCCCAGGTGCCAATCGGCAGTATGCAGTATTCTCACAAAATCAAATTATCGGTAAAATTAACGCTCTTCTACTTACTCCCCTTCCGCCCCCCAGGCTATGGCAGCTTTTACAGCCCGGCTCCAGCCCTTGACCAGTCTGTCTCTGTCTGCCGATGCCATGGCCGGCGTATAGGTTTTATCTGCTACCCAATAGTTTTTTATTTCATCAGCAGATTTCCAGAACCCTACTGCCAGACCAGCCAGGTAGGCTGCACCCAATGCAGTGG
>JAHEFC010000245.1 GCA_024640385.1 Sphingobacteriales bacterium | reverse complement strand
AAAATCATTCATGACATAGTACGGGATCAGGAATGCAAGCTTAACAGCCAGCAATCCCTTCAGCATATCCACTACCATCACAAAGGTTCCCCATTTGGAGCCCAGTACCCTGAAAGTATTAGTAGCGCCAGCGTTTCCACTGCCGTAATCCCTGATGTCAATATTAAATACAGACCTGCTAACCCACACAGCTGTGGGCACAGAACCAATGAAATAAGCCAGAATAACCAGAGCGAGTTCGTTCATGCAATTGTAGGGTTATTGCGTTGCAAATATACTTAATAATAGCTTAATCTTGAATCGCGCCCCCCTTAGAGAACGTTATCATCAGCCAATTATTTCTTTCCTCTACGGTAATCGGTCTTACCAAATATAACTCAAATGCCTTTATCATATCCTCCCTGTCCCCGGATAAAACTCCACTGATGATCAACAATCCGCCCATTCTAACCGAATCGGCAATAGCCTTGCAGTGCTGTAAAAGGATATGCTTGTTGATATTGGCCAGCACCAGATCGAACTGCCTTCCCGGGGGAATGCTTTCACCCAGCTTTAATTCGATCCTTTCGCATCCATTCCTTTCAAGGTTTTCCGTAGCGTTATCTATGCTCCAGGTATCGTTATCGATGGCCAGAACATGATCTGCACCCATTTTTTCGGCCAATATGGCCAGAATTCCGGTCCCCGTCCCGAAATCCAATACCTCCTTACTACCTCCAAGGTCCCTACCTCCAAGGTCCCTACCTTGGAGGTCCCGCATCGCTTTCATCATCAGCCAGGTAGTGGCATGATGGCCGGTGCCAAAACTCATCTTGGGTGTGATTATAATTTCGTATTCAACATCCTTCACAGGATCATGAAAATCAGCTCTTACGGCAACAAATTTTTCTACCACAACCGGACTGAATGAAGATTCCCAGGTAGCATTCCAGTTCTCTTCTTCGATCAGGTTCACAGCATAGGTACAGCCATACCCTGTGCAGAGTTCGTCGAGATAAACCCTATCCACTATCTCTTCCCCGCGGTAGGCCTTTAAGGTATCCCCTTCTTCCAGAAATCCATCGTATCCTGCATCCGAAAGTTCTGCCACCAGGATATCCTGCAGCTCCGGCGTTAAGCCCATAAATACCAATTCTGAATATTTTCTCATAAAAAAACCCCCGCCTGAGCGAGGGTCGGATTGATTTAGTTGTTTTCTTCCCTGGGCTTGTGTTTCTCTACCCTTGGCCTCTCCCTGTCTTCCCGAGGTCTGTCTTCCCTGGGCCTTTCTTCCCTTGGGGGCCTTTCCTGGTAGCCTTCCGGTTTGGGCATCAACGCTTTACGGCTGAGTTTGAACTTCCCGGTCTTGGGATCAAGCCCGATCAGTTTCACCTTTACCATATCACCCTCATTCAGCACCCCTTCCATGGTCTCCAGGCGTTTCCAGCTTACTTCGCTGATATGGAGAAGTCCCTGCTTGCCCGGAATGAATTCCACAAACGCCCCGTAAGGCATGATGGATTTCACCTTGGCTTCATAAACCTCACCCACTTCTGGAACGGCAACAATGCCCTTCACCCAATTCACGGCTTTCACCAGGCCTTCTTTATCCTTACTGAAGATACTTACTTCACCGTAGTTGCCTACTTCCTCCAGGTTTATGGTAGTACCAGTTTCACGCTGGATCTCCTGTATGATCTTTCCACCAGGGCCTATGACAGCTCCAATGAATTCTTTTTCAATGAACAGTTTCTCCATTCTTGGAGCATGTGGCTTGACTTCTTCACGTGCTGCAGGAATACAGGCATACATGGCTTCAAGAATGTGCAGCCTTCCCCTGCGCGCCTGCTCCAGGGCTTCACGCATAGTTTGCATGCTTAGTCCGTCTACTTTGATATCCATCTGAACACCACAAATTCCGTCTTTTGTACCTGTTACCTTGAAATCCATATCACCCAGATGATCTTCATCACCGAGGATATCAGACAGGATGGCGTATTTACCATCACCCCTTGTAATCAGGCCCATCGCAATTCCACTGACATGCTTGGGGAAAGGAACGCCTGCATCCATCAATGCAAGAGAACCTGCACAAACCGTAGCCATGGAAGAAGAACCATTGGATTCCAGGATATCACTGACCACCCTTACCGTGTAAGGATAATCATTACCTGGCATCAACTGGCGCAGCGAACGCTGTGCAAGGTTACCGTGACCTACTTCCCTGCGGCCGGGGCCTCTTAGGAATTTCACCTCGCCAGTAGAGAACGGAGGGAAATTATAATGGAGGATGAACTTGCTGTATTCAGAAACCTGGGCACTCTCTACCAGCAACTCATCTAACGGAGTACCTAAAGTAACCGTTGTAAGTGATTGGGTTTCACCCCTTGTGAAAAGTGCTGCACCATGCGGAGAAGGAAGAATATCCACTTCCATATTCAGGGGCCTGATCTCGTCGAGCTGACGACCATCGAGCCTGATCCTGTCTTCCAGGATCATATCCCTCACGGTTTCCCATTTCAGGTCTTCAAAATATTTCTTAACCAGTTTCTTGTCATCATCTGTTGCCTCTTCACCTAAACTTTCCACCAGTTCTTTTTTCAGTGCATCATAGGCTTCACTTCTTACCGCTTTTGCACTGGCCGCTTTTGAGATTTCATATATTTTCTGGCGGTATGGAGCCACTTTATTCTTTAACTCTTCATTTTCAGCAGGTTTCGCATAATCACGCTTACCCTGCACACCCACTTTCTCCCTCAATTCATGCTGAGCCCTGATCTGTAAGCGGATAGCATCATGAGCTATTTCCAGCACTTTCACCAGGTCTTCTTCGCTACATTCTGAAGACTCACCTTCCACCATCATCAGGTTCTTTTCGGTGGCTGCGATCATGAAGTTCATGTCGCATACCGCCAGCTCAGAACGTGTGGGGTTTACAATGTATTCACCGTCTTTTCTTCCCACACGCACTTCCGAGATCACTTCTTTGATGGGAACATCTGATACTGCAAGGGCCGCTGATGCAGCGAGGCAGGCCAGTGCGTCGGGCATGATCTCAGCATCAGAAGAGATCAGGGTGACGATCACCTGGACTTCACAGAAATAATCTTCCGGGAACAAAGGCCTGAGTGCACGATCGATCAGGCGGCTGATCAGGATCTCAGAGTCACTCAATCTGCCTTCACGCTTGAAGAAAGAACCGGGGATACGCCCTGCAGAAGCGAATTTTTCCATATAGTCCACACTCAGGGGGAAGAAATCCTGGCCTTCGCGTGCTTCTTTATTGGCTACAACTGTTGCAAGCAGAACGCAATTGCCCTGCGTTACGGTAACGGAACCATCTGCCTGGCGGGCAAGACGACCTGTTTCCAAAGATATTTTAGGTCCATTTCCGAGGTCGATAATGGAACTGATGGGTTGTGATAACATATGATAAATTAAAAGAGAAAGGAGCAAAAAGAACTATTCCCAACAAAATGCTGGGAATAGACAGAATATTATGAAAAGTTATTTCCTGAGACCAAGCTTCTCGATCAGCTGGCGATATCCCTGGAGGTTGGTTTTGCTCAGGTAAGTAAGTAAGCTCTTACGCTGGCCAACCATTGCCATCAGGCCACGGTGAGTTGAAAAATCTTTCTTGTTCTGCTGGAGATGAGCAGAAATATGGTTGATCTGCTCTGTTAACAGGGCGATCTGCCCTTCTATTGAACCGGTGTTTTTCTCGTTTCCACCGAATTCTGCAAAAATACTCGCCTTTTTTTCTTTCGTTATCGCTGACATCTCAATGTTTTTTAATTGGCATCCAAATTTTACCTAAATATAAATAGTTGGCAAAGGTAGTATTATTTGGGAAAAAGACAAAAATAATAGACAGGCTGCAGCAGGTTGCGGGTTGCAGGTTACAGGTTGCAGGTGGCAGATCGCCCCAAATTTGAATATTTTACCAACCTCTCGCCCTTCGCCTCTCGCCTTTAACCTCAGAAATCAACTCATATACTTGATATTCAACCTGTAAAGTATTATAAAAAGTATCCCTACAAATCCCAGTACTACCGTCATCATAAGGCCGAATATATTGGAGGGCCCAAAGATCACCAGCGGAGCCGCAATGAAAACAGCTATACCAAGCGCATAAATGCCAAAGCCGGTTCTTTTCAGCCTGAACATCAACACGGCCCCAACCAGGGTCAGCAGATTACTCATAATGGAAAACAGGCTGTTCTGCTTCACTTTCACCGTATCCATCATCTCATTGGCACCCGAAAACATCTTATTCATAAATGTTTTCTGGCTGGGAGTGGCAGCTTTATCCATAGCCTGCTCTTTCTGCTGTTCGATCATCTGCCTGGTCATCTCCGCAGTAACATCAGCATTGTTATAACTGGAAAGTCCTGACAATATCCCCCAGGTGCTGCCTATGAACGTCAGCACACAAAGTATGGTGAGAAAATCAGGTCTTTTTTTCGGTTCCGCAACTGTTTCCATGCAATAAAAATTTCGCGGCAATAATAATAATTTCTATTAGCCCGAATCAATTTATTTTACCGCGTTTTTAGTCAAGATGAAAGAGATCTATTTCTGCGTGACCAATAATATCAGCTACGACCAGCGGATGAAGAGGATCTGTACCTCTCTCCAACAGGCTGGTTACAAGGTCAGCCTGGTAGGCAGAAATACCAAAGGGTCTCCTCCCCTCCAAAGCTGCGAATACCGGCAGGTCCGGCTCAATTGCTGGTTTCAAACGGGGAAATTGATGTACCTGGAATTCAATCTTCGACTGTTCATTTATCTCCTGTTCAAAAATCCCGATTGTATTGTTGCCATCGACCTGGACACCATCATCCCCTGTTATTACATCTCTGTCATAAAAAAGATCCCAAGGGTTTATGATGCACATGAATGGTTCAGTGAACTGAAGGAAGTGGTGACCAGGCCTGCCATCAAAAAGATCTGGTCAGCCATTGAAAAGAAATTCCTACCCCGATTCAAGAATGGGTATACCGTGTCTGCCTCCATTGCTGAGGCATTTAAACAGAAATATGGAGTGGATTACGTGCTGATCATGAACACACCATTGCCTCAACCTGCAGTGGCAGCTGAAAACAAAAAATATCTTCTATACCAGGGTGCTGTTAATGAAGGACGAGGGTTTGAATGGCTGATACCCGCTATGAAATTGGTCAATGCGCCCCTTTGGATCTGTGGTGAGGGTAATTATTCTGACGCATGCCGGAAGCTGATCAAAGAGCATGGCCTGGAAGACAAAGTAATCATGAAGGGCTATGTAGCACCCGCTGAACTCTCAACAATAACGGCATCGGCCTATGCAGGTATAAATCTGGTTGAACCGGTGGGTATGAACCAGTATTTTTCATTGGCCAATAAATTTTTTGACTATATCCATGCAGGCATTCCACAGTTGACCATGAAGTTCCCGGAATATGAAAGGATCAACGATCAATACCATATAGCCGTTTTAATTGAAGAGCCCGAAACTGAAATAATAGCCCTTCAACTGAACAATTTGCTGGCCAACGAGGTTTTGTATTCAACCCTTAAGCGTAATTGTGCCATGGCAGCGAAAAACCTGAACTGGCACCGTGAAGAAAAAAAACTTATCAGTTTTTACATGGGAATATTTCACAGAACTTGAAGAATCACCTGCACATAGTATCTTTTGATGTTCCCTTCCCACCGGATTATGGAGGGGTTTTCGAAGTATTTTACAAGATAAAATCGCTTTCGGAAGCTGGCATTAAGATACATCTGCACTGCTTTGAATATGGACGGGGCCAGAGAAAAGAGCTCGAACAATATTGCGAGAAGGTTTACTACTACGAAAGAAATACCGGCCACAAAGGTTTGAGTGTATCCGCTCCATACATCGTCAGTTCCAGGGCGAATGAACAATTACTGAAAAATCTGCTGGCGGACGAATATCCGATCCTGATGGAAGGTATTCACACCACTTATTTCCTTGCATTCGGACAACTGAAAGACAGGAAAGTGATCGTTAGGCTTCACAATGTTGAATATAAATATTACCGGCAACTGGCCAGGCAGTCCCGTTCGCTGGGTAAGAAGATCTACTACTGGCGTGAAGCCATCATGCTG
>JAHEFC010000244.1 GCA_024640385.1 Sphingobacteriales bacterium | reverse complement strand
ATGTGTTAAAAATAAAACCCCCTTTACCGTTTAATAAGCAAAATGCTGATGAGCTGGTATTTTATCTGGACGAGGCGCTGGGTGCATTATGAAATTCAATAAACAGGAGCAATTGCGAAAGGCCTATACCTGGTTGAAAAATTTCAAAGCTCTGAATGAAAAAAGTTGTCAGAAACCCGAATAATTGAAAACTAATGGCAAATTACGGACCCTCCCGGATCTGCCAGTCTATAGAGCTGAGAAAAGGCTCGGAGAGGGTTTTAGTCGAAAAAAAAGGGCAAACCGAAAAATCGATTTGCCCTTTTTTGTTGCCCGACCTGGATTCGAACCAAGACAAACAGAACCAAAATCTGTCGTACTACCATTATACTATCGGGCATCCTGCCCTAAAGGGGATGCAAAAATAGGAGAATTCCGGAAATGCTCCAAAATTCCGGTCGGAATGCCTAAAAAATGCGCTGGTGGCAGGTTTGGCCGGGGACATTCGTTTGTGTGTTAGCCGGTTAGTATGTTAACCGGGGAATGCAGAAGATAAGTAAGGAAGAGGAAGCCTCCAGGGCAATGAAAAAGGCTGTTTCAATTTGAAACAGCCTTTTTATCAATGGGGTATAATGATCAGTTCGGTATAATCCTTCCTGAACTTGATGGGCTTCCGCTGACCAAGCGATTGACCAGGGAAGACTTGCCTGGTCAATCTATTTTGCAGGGGAGGAAAGCTCCGCATTGGCAATCTCCCTTTCCCTCAACTCCCTGATCTTGTCCAGGGCTCCCGCCACTACATCGCACATCACGGTATATAACGCTCCGGGTGTATGATTGGCATAGATCCATTCCAATGCCTGGTCCTCATTAGGGATCACCATCGTAGGAATAGAAGGGTTGACCTCGCGTATGCCTTCTTCCAGCAGGCCGATGATCTCTTCAGCCGTACGTCCACGCAGATTCTTGTCGCATCGTATGATGATCTCATCAAAATAAGCTGCTGAGATGGCTCCCAATTCCCTGATGTCTTCGTCTCTTCTATCACCAGTACCACTGATCACACCCACTTTCTTCGGATAATCCAGCTTGGAAACAAAATCACAAAGTAGTTTCAACCCATGCGGATTGTGGGCAAAATCGGCCAGGAAGGTGAAATCCTTGAACTGGAAAAAGTTCAACCTGCCCGGTGTCAGGTGCGATGATGGTACGAACGAAAGCAAGGCTGAACGAATATCTTCTATCGTAATATCTCTGTATAAATAAGTAGCCATTACGGCAGGAAGACAGTTCGCAATATTATGTACCGCCTTGCCTTCGAAAGTCAGCGGTATATCTTTCACTGCCATTACCCTGACCTTCCATGTGCCTTTTAGTAAGCTGATATAACCATTTTCAAACACCGTAGCCAGTCCTCCGTTTTTGCAATGTTCTTTGATCCTCGGATTTTCTTCATCCATACTGAACAGGGCAATATTGCAACTCAGGTTTTTCTCCATGGCATATACCAGGTCGTCATCGGCATTGAGAATGGCATACCCATGAGGGAACACTGTTTCGGGAACAACAGCCTTCACTTTCGCCATTTGCTCTACCGTATTGATGCCGCCGAGTCCGATATGATCGGCAGCTACATTGGTCACAATCGCTACATCACAATTCTGGAATGCAAGTCCTGATTTCAATATGCCACCTCTCGCACATTCGAGTATGGCGAAATCCACCGTTGGATCTTTTAACACGAATTGTGCAGAAACAGGACCCGTGCAGTCTCCTTTCATCATCAGCTGGTTCTGAATATACACGCCGTCTGACGTCGTGTATCCTACTTTCTTACCTGCACTCTTGGCAATATGGGCCGTAAGCCTGGTGGTTGTGGTTTTGCCATTGGTGCCGGTCACTGCAATGATGGGTATGCGTCCGCTGGAGCCCTTGGGGAACAGCATGTCGATCACCGGCTCTGCAGCATTTCTCGGTAATCCCTGTGCGGGTTCAATATGCATCCTGAAACCGGGAGCCGCATTCACTTCCAGTATCGCGCCGCCAATTTCGTTTATAGGTGACCGTAAGTCCTGCACCATGATGTCGATCCCGCAGATATCCAGCCCTATGATCCTGGCAATTCTTTCAAACATGAAAACATTGGCAGGATGTACTTCATCGGTAACGTCTTCAGAAGTTCCTCCTGTTGAAAGATTGGCGGTAGGTTTCAGCAGCACCAGTTCATTTTTTCCGGGTACCGTTTCCAAAGTGTACCCTTTATCGTTGAGCATTTTCCAGGTGAAATCGTCTATGGTGATCTGGGTCAGCACTTTCTCGTGCCCGAATCCTCTTCGCGGGTCTTTGTTGGTTTCATCTATCAGCCACTGGATATTATGCACGCCGTCTCCAATTACAGATGCCGGTGTCCTCAGCGCAGCACAGATGAATTTGTAGTTGACCACCAGGGCCCTGAAATCAAATCCCGTGATGAATTTCTCCACGATCACACTTCGGCTGTAACTTTTCGCTGCTTCAAAAGCTTTGAGTGCCGTTTCATCGTTCATGATATTGGTGGTATTCCCCTTGCCATGGTTGCCGTCGATCGGTTTGATCACCAACGGGTAACCGAATTTCTTAATGGCATCCTGCAGGCCCTCTACTGTTCTTACCACGGTACCTCTTGGCACAGGGATCTCTGCTGCTTCCAGCAGCATTTTGGTTTCTTCCTTGTCACAGGCAATATCCACTGCTATATTGGAAGTCGTGGAGGCGATGGTGGCCCTGATCCTTTTCTGGTGGATGCCATAACCCAGTTGTACCAGGGATTGTTTATTGAGCCTGATATATGGAATACCTCTTTTGGCAGCTTCTTCCACAATGCATCCTGTAGATGGCCCCAGCCGTGTGTTTTCGCGGATCTCTCTCAACCGCTGAATATCTTCTTCCAATAAATAAGGAGCAGCATCTGCCAGGGCCTGGCAAATCCGCACTGCAGCCCTCGCAGCATATACACCTGCATCTTCCTCCATATAGTTGAATACCACATAGTATTCACCGTCTTTATTGCCAGTGCTTCTTGTTCTTCCAAAACCACATTCCATACCTGCCAGCGATTGCAGTTCCAGCGCCACATGCTCGATCACGTGCCCCATCCAGGTACCTTCTTCCACCCTCTGGAAAAATCCCCCCGGACTGCCCACACTGCACCGGTGCTCGTACATCGATGGGAACATGGCGCTGAGCCTTTCCAGGAAACCATGGATATGATTGGTAGGCTTCTGTTCCATTTCTTCCAGGTCGATCTTCATCTGGATGAGTTTGCCGCGTCGCACACTCCAATAGTTTGGACCTTTCAGGACTTTTATTTCGTCAATTCTCATACATGTGACATTTAGGTGGGTAATTGACAATATATCAAAATTTTGTCAATTGCTTTTTTCTATAAATTCGGCACTTATCTACCTGGAAAATATGAGTCCCAAAGGAAAACTGTTAGCTATCGGAGGTGCGGAAGACAAAGGAACGGACCTGGAAAAAGGCGAGATACACCGGAACAATCTCAATTTTTTCGAGCTCGGCATCCTGAAGAAGATCGTTGAAGAAGCGGGCGGGCCCGATGCCCGCATAGAAGTGATCACCACGGCATCCATGATCCCTTATGAAGTAGGTAACAACTATCTCGACGCGTTTGGCAAATCAGGCAGCACCAATGTGGGGCTGATCCATATACGTAACCGGGAAGATGTGCATGAAGATGCCTACCTGCAGCGGGTGGCAGAAGCCGATTGTGTTCTTTTCAGCGGGGGAAACCAAATGAGGCTGAGTACCATTTTCGGTGGCACCAAACTGCTCTGGGTGATCCAGGACCGGTACCTGAATGAGAATTTTCTTGTGGCCGGAACCAGCGCCGGCGCCATGGCCATGAGCAAAACCATGATCTACGAAGGCAATGCCACCAGGGCACACCTGAAGGGAGAAGTAAAGATCACAACTGGCCTGGGGTTTATGGATAACGTGATCTTTGATTCGCATTTTGAAAAAAGAGGCCGCTTCGCCCGGCTGGCACAGGCTGTTTCTACCAATCCTTCATGCATTGGCATTGGCCTTGGGGAAGATACTGGCATGCTGGTCAAAGACGGCAACCTGATGGAAGCCATCGGCTCAGGACTGGTCATCATCATAGACGGGCACGACATCCGCCACACCAATATTGCCGACATTTCTGAGGGCAATCCCATTAGTATTGAACAACTTGTGGTGCATTTCTGCGAACACGGCAATGGTTACAAACTCTCGGAGCGTAAGTTCTTCATGAAAATTGATGACGAAAAACAGGTGAAAGCTTAAAGAATTTTTATAATTTGACGCAAAGGTTACTGATTATGCGTCAAACTAGCCGTTCGTTCTGGTTTTACACAGTGCTTCTGCTGCTTCTAATGTCTGCTTCAGATATAAAAACCCAGCGTAAGAAAAGAGTGATCTTTTTCGGGGATTCTATCACCCAGGCCGGGGTCAATCCGGGAGGGTATATTGACCTGCTCAATACCATGTTGAAGGAACAAAAGAAAGACGCGGGTTACGAACTGATCGGAGCCGGTATAGGTGGTAACAAGGTCTATGATCTTTACCTCCGAATGGAAGATGATGTGCTGTCAAAAAAACCGGACATCGTTGTTGTTTATGTTGGCGTGAACGATGTATGGCATAAGCAATCTTTTGGTACAGGAACTGATGCGGATAAGTTTGAGAAATTCTACAATGCCATTCTCACCAAACTCAAAGCCCAGAACATACAGGCTGTGGTAGTGACACCTGCCGCAATAGGGGAGCGCACAGACTATTCCAATCAACTTGACGGAGACCTGAATAAATACAGTGGTATCATCAGGAGCATTGCAAAGAAAAATGACCTGCCCATTGTTGATCTGAGGAAGATATTCATCGATTACAATCTGAAGAACAATCCTGAAAATAAAGAGTCCGGCATTCTCACGTCAGATCGCGTTCACCTGAATGCAGCGGGGAATAAGCTGGTGGCAGAATCGATGTGGTCGGTTATTGGAACTTTAAAATAAAGAGTCAGAAGGACGGAGAGACAGAGAGAAAGAATTCTATGCGAATGACTCTATCTCTCTGACTCTCAGACTCTCTGTCTCTCTTAAAGAGTCGCTTTAATGAGATAAAAGTTCTTCTTCCCTTTCTGTACAAGGATATATTTTCCGTGCAGCAAAAATGAGCCGTCGATCTTCACTGTAACATCGGTGATTTTCTCTTTATTCACACTCACACCCCCGCCCTGGATCATCTTCCTGGCTTCACCTTTACTGGGGAATACACCGGTTTCAGACAGCAGGGTCAGCAGGTCAACGCCATCCGCAAATTGAGCGGCAGCCACATCATGCACCGGTACGCCTTCAAGAGAATTCAAGAGTTCTTCTTCATTCAATTCTTTGATATTTTCCGCTGCGTTGCCGGAAAATAATTTCTCCGTGGTCTGTATGGCTTTTTCCAATTCTTCCGCACCATGTATAAATCGGGTCACTTCTTCCGCCAGTTTTTTCTGCAGGATTCTTTTGGAAGGATCTTCATGATGAGCCGCTATGGCAGCATCGATATCTTTTTTAGGAAGAAGGGTGAAGATCTTTATCCATTTTTCTGCATCAGCATCAGAAGCATTCAGCCAGAACTGGTAGAAATGATAGGGAGATGTTTTTTCAGGATCCAGCCACACATTTCCTTTTTCGGTTTTACCGAATTTGCCACCATCTGCCTTAGTGATCAGCGGGCAGGTAAAAGCAAAAGCTTCACCTCCGGCCTTTCTCCTGATCAGTTCGGTGCCGGTCACAATATTTCCCCACTGGTCGCTGCCACCCATCTGGAGCTTGACGCCCTTATGCTGGTAAAGCCAGTAATAGTCATAGCCCTGCATCAACTGGTAAGCAAACTCGGTATAGCTGATGCCGGTCTCACCTTCGATCCTTTTTCTCACAGAATCTTTCGACATCATGTAATTGACTGTAATATGTTTCCCCACGTCCCTGAGAAAATGGATGAATGATATGTCTTTGAACCAGTCGTAATTATTCACCAAAAATGCCCTGGCCGGGTTGGCCGGATCGAAGTCAAGGTATTTGGACAGCTGT
>JAHEFC010000243.1 GCA_024640385.1 Sphingobacteriales bacterium | reverse complement strand
CCTTGCCGTCGAAATTGCTGGTCCGCGGCGCATCACTGGGTATACGGTATAACAGGGAATCAGCAAAATTTGAATTGGGGCAACGAGTGGTTACCTTGCTGACCCAGATGGTATCGTAAAAATCACCTTCTTTGTCTGTCAGCCTCATGGTTACCTGGAAACCACTGTTGACCGGAACCACAGTTGAACTGACGGACTTCAATGTGAGCTGCGGTTTACTTTGAAAGGTATCTTTGCTACAGGAAACTATGATCAACAGCAACAGACCGGTAAGAAAGTAATTCTTCATCAATTCAGATTAACAATCAAATGTAATTTATCCCGCTTGAATTACCTAAGTGACCATACGAATTTAGCTGAAGGACTGTTTGATTTTAACATTTCCGGATTCGAGGCCAAAGCGCTTGAAATTTTCAGGTTCCAGGCTGCGAACAATCCAGTTTACCGCCAATATCTGGAGCTGTTGGGGATCAGGCTTTTCGACATAGAAAAACTGGCAGACATCCCGTTTCTCCCGGTGGGCTTTTTCAAAACCCACAAGGTGGCTTGCGGGGATTTTCAACCCCAGGCTATTTTTGAAAGCAGCGGCACCACAGGGTCAGTGAACAGCAGGCATTTTGTAAAAGATGCAGGGATCTACCAGGAGAGTTTTCTCAATGGATTCCGGAAGTTCTATGGCGATCCGGCGGACTGGTGCATCATCGGCCTGCTTCCGTCTTATCTCGAAAGGCAGCATTCTTCCCTGGTATTCATGGTGAATGAGCTGGTGAAGAGAAGTTCACAAAAAGAAAGCGGATTTTACCTCTATGAGTTTGACAAATTGGCCGAAACGCTAAAGCAGTTGGAACGTCGCAGGCAAAAAACCTTACTCATAGGTGTCAGTTTTGCATTGCTCGACTTTGCAGAAAAATTTGCAATGAAACTGCAACATACGGTTGTTATGGAAACAGGGGGCATGAAAGGCAGGAGGGAAGAGATGACAAGGCAGCAGGTACATGAGGTGCTGAAATCGCAACTGGGCCTTTCACAAGTGCATTCCGAATACGGCATGACTGAACTCCTGTCCCAGGGTTATTCAAAAGGAGAGGGTATATTTCATGTTTCAAACACCATGAAAATACTGGTTCGTGATGAAGATGATCCTTTCCAGGTGCATGATAACGGCCCGGAGGTCAGAAGGGGTGTGATCAATGTAGTTGACCTGGCCAATCTTTATTCCTGTGCGTTCATTGCAACGGAAGATGCCGGTAAACTGTATCCCGATGGAAGTTTTGAAGTGACGGGCAGAGTAGATAATTCGGATATACGTGGTTGCAGTTTAATGGTGGTATAGGTTTTTTGTTTAGCTTGACAACTTTAATTCTCCGCATGTCATTAGCAGAAAAAGTTAGGCAGATCTATCAGCAGCAATTTGCTGAAACACCCCGTGTGTTTTCAGCACCTGGACGTGTAAACATCATAGGTGAACATACCGATTATAATGGAGGTCTGGTATTGCCGGCAGCCATTGACAAGGCGGCTTACCTGGCTATTGGCCCGGCAAATTCCGGCAGGGGAAGATGGATCTCTGCTGATTTTTCAGATGAAGTGGAGATTGATTTTTCCCGCATCACTAAACATCCCGGTAGGTGGCCCAACTATTTACTGGGGATCATCGATCAGTTCCGGAAAGACGGCAGGGATCCACGGGCATTCAATGCAGTGCTGGCGGCCGATGTGCCCATTGGTGCGGGATTGTCGTCTTCAGCAGCAATAGAAACGGTTACAGCTTACGCGATCAATGAACTGGAACAATACAACTATTCGAAACTGGATCTTGCCCTGCTCGCCCAGCGGGCCGAGCATGAATATATTGGACTGAAGGTGGGTATCATGGATATGTTCGCCAGTTTGCATGGAAAACAAGGACATGTTATGCGCCTGGACTGCCGCTCCCTTGATTACTATTATGCACCCCTTGACCTGGCCAATTATAAGATCGTATTATTGGACACAGGTGTAAAACATGAACTGGCATCTTCTGAATACAATGTCAGGAGGCAGCAATGTGAGGAAGGCGTGGGGATCATCCGGAAAGATCATCCCGAGGTGAAGCAGTTGAGAGATGTTACAACCGATATGCTTGAAACGCACAAAGGAATGCTGGATCCCCTGATCTACAAAAGATGCTATTATGTGGTGGAAGAGAACAAAAGGGTAGACAAAGCCTGTGAGGCCCTCAGGCAGGGCTCCCTGGATAAACTTGGACTGCTTCTTTACGAGTCCCATGCCGGTCTGCAGTACGATTATGAAGTCAGTTGCAGGGAGTTGGATCTGTTAGTTAAACTGGTGAAGGACGAAACCTTTGTATTGGGAGCGAGGATGATGGGCGGCGGCTTCGGCGGCTGCACCATTAATATTGTGCATAAAGACTCCATAGAAGCCCTGGTGGAAAAGATCGGGCCGGTGTACAAGGAAAATACCGGCACTGAGCTTCATCATTATGAAGTAGTAACTGGTGATGGTGCAAGGGAGATTTCATAACTTCCGGAAAAAACCGCATGAAGTTTTTCTTTTTGATCGCATCGCTGCTTTTTTTGAATTCCTGTATTCTTTCAAATCACAACGAAGAGGCTATGGACAGATCTGTTCAGGGACGCTACACGGATACACTCGAAAATAATTTCATAAACCTGTACAAACTCACCAATGCGAATGGGATGGAGGTAATGATCTCCAACTACGGCGCCACCATCGTTTCGCTGCGTGTTGCAGATAAGAACGGGAAGAAAGACGATGTGGTGCTGGGGTACGACAGCATACAGGGCTATTATAAAGGCAAGTCATATTTTGGCTGCGTGGCAGGAAGGTATGCGAACCGTATCGCTAATGGCCAGTTCAGACTGGATGGTGCAACATATAACCTGGCAAAAAATAACGGCCCTAATAGTCTGCACGGAGGGATAAGAGGATTTGACAAGGTGGTTTGGGCCGCCACGCAGGATGACAATGGACTAACGTTGACGTATACCAGTAAAGATGGCGAGGAGGGGTACCCCGGGAATTTAACAGTAACTGTGCGGTATAGCCTGAGAAATGATAATTCATTACATCTCGATTACAGTGCAAGTACGGATAAGACCACCGTGTTAAATGTCACCAATCATACCTATTTTAACCTGGAAGGGCAGGGGCAGGGAAATATCCTGGATCATGAGATCATGATCAATGCAGACGGATTCACACCGGTTGACAGCACCCTGATACCGGTTGGGGAAGTAAGGAAAGTGTCAGGAACGCCCTTCGATTTCACCAGTCCGCGAAAGATCGGGGAGAGGATCAATGATACCTCGGATCTGCAGATAAAATACGGACTGGGGTACGATCATAATTTTGCGCTGAATGGTGAAGCAGGCCAAATTAAACTGGCTGCCCGTGTGAAGGCGCCGGTATCAGGAAGGGTGATGGAGGTGCATACCACAGAGCCCGGGGTGCAGTTCTACACCGGCAATTTCCTGAATGGTTCAGAAAAAGGCAAGGGTTCGGTATATGGACACAGAACAGGATTCCGCCTGGAGACGCAGCATTTTCCTGATTCTCCCAACCAGCCTTCATTTCCCACTACGGTGCTGAAACCGGGGGAGGAATTTAAAAGCAGCACTGTTTTCAGGTTTTCTACGAATTAAAAAATAAAAAGTAAAAAGTAAAAAATAGAGGGGGTTTTTGCTCATTTTTACTTTTTACTTTTAAATTTTTACTTTTTACTTAATCACATGCCTCAACTAACTACCCGCGACTTAGCCGTATTCCTGTTTTATTTTGTTGTTGTAAGCGCTTACGGTTATTGGATCTACCATCGTAAGAAGAAAGCCGAATCAGGAACCAAGGACTTTTTCCTGGCCGAAGGCACTTTGACCTGGTGGGCCATTGGCGCCTCGCTGATCGCATCAAACATTTCGGCAGAGCAGTTCATCGGGATGAGTGGTTCAGGGTTCAAAATGGGTCTTGCTATTGCCACCTATGAATGGATGGCCGCAGCTACGCTTATGATAGTCGCTGTTTTCTTTATGCCTATCTACCTCAAGAACCATATCTATACCATGCCGCAATTTCTTACCAAGCGGTATAGTGAATCGGTGAGTATGGTCATGGCCATTTTCTGGCTCCTGCTTTATGTTGTTGTCAATCTTACTTCCATACTTTACCTGGGCGCACTGGCGGTCAGTACTATTTCGGGTTACAATTTCACTTTATGTATGATCTTCCTGGCCATATTCGCCATCATCATCACGCTTGGAGGCATGAAAGTGATCGGTTATACAGATGTGGTGCAGGTGTTCTTCCTGGTACTGGGAGGGCTTGCCACTACCTACCTGGCGATTCATCTTGTGTCAGACCATTTCCAGACCACGGGCCTGGTCAATGGATTCAATACCATGATGAAGCAGGCATCGGATCATTTTGATATGGTATATGAGAAAGGGAATCCCAATTATATGGATCTCCCCGGCTTCACTGTATTGGTAGGAGGAATGTGGATCGTGAACCTGAATTATTGGGGCTGTAACCAGTACATCACGCAAAGAGCCCTGGGAGCAGATCTTAAGACGGCCCGCAACGGCATCCTTTTCGCAGCGTTCCTGAAACTTTTGATGCCGGTGATCGTGGTGCTGCCTGGTATTGCGGCCTTTGTGATGCATAAACAAGGCATGTTCCAGGCAGAAATGATGCAGGCCGGGGAACTCAATCCGGACCGGGCCTATCCCGTTTTACTGAACCTGCTGCCAAGCGGTTTGAAAGGACTTGCATTTGCGGCGCTAACGGCTGCGATCGTGGCCTCGTTGGCTGGTAAGGCCAACAGCATAGCAACCATATATACGCTTGATATCCATAAAAAATATGTGGACCGGGATGCCAGCGATATAAAGCTGGTGAATGTTGGACGGATCAGTATACTGGTAGCCATGGTACTCGCCATCGCCATTTCGCCTTTCCTGGGAATAGACAAGAAAGGTGGATTCCAATACATACAGGAATACACCGGATTCATTTCACCTGGCGTGTTCTGTATTTTCATTTTAGGATTCTTTTGGAAAAGAGCCACTGCCAGGGCAGCTATGACTGCAATTATTGCTGGTTTTCTTTTATCTGTGCTCTTCAAATTCGGATTTCCCGATATGCCTTTCCTTGATAGGATGGGCTGGGTATTCGTGATCTGTGTTGCCCTGATGATCGTGGTCAGTCTTACTGACTCTCACAGCAAAACGCAGGAACACAGAATTGAAGTAGACCGTTCTTTATTCAAAACACACCCCGCATTTACTGTAGGGGTGATCATTATTACGGGTATACTTGCCGCATTATATTTGGTGTTCGAACAACAAGGTTAGATATGGGAAGATATGTACTGGGTTTCGATATCGGCTCTTCATCCGTGAAAGCTGCGTTGCTGGATATTGAAACAGGAACCCCTGCAGCAATTGCATTTTCGCCTTCTTCTGAAATGACCATTTCAGCTCCTGCACCTGGATTCGCAGAGCAGGATCCGGATATGTGGTGGAACGAACTGATCAATGCGGTAGCCCTGTTAAGGAAACAGGTGAACTGGTTCCCCGTGGATGTGATGGCAATCGGGATATCTTACCAGATGCATGGGCTGGTTTGTGTGGACAGGGACCTGAAACCGCTGCGGCCTTCGATCATCTGGTGCGACAGCCGTGCTGTGCCATTTGGCAATGCGGCGGCATCTGCCCTGGGGGAAGAATTTGTATTGAAACATTATCTCAATTCACCGGGGAATTTCACGGCATCCAAACTCAAATGGGTCAGGGAAAATGAGCCTGGGATTTACGGGCAGATCTACAAGGTCATGCTACCGGGAGATTATATCGCTGCAAGGCTTACTGGTGATATTGTTACTACGGTGTCTGGCCTGTCTGAAGGGATCCTGTGGGATTTTTCTGAAGCCGGTATCGCCAATGATCTTTTAAAATATTACGAAATAGACCCATCCCTGTTGGCCGATACAGTGCCTACATTTGGGCTTCAGGGGAAGTTGAAGGAAAAAGAGGCAGCATTGCTTGGCCTGCAGGCGGGAATACCTGTCAGTTACCGGGCCGGTGATCAG
>JAHEFC010000242.1 GCA_024640385.1 Sphingobacteriales bacterium | reverse complement strand
ATACATTTAACCCTGTCAATTTCAATCCCGAAAATGGGCAGCTGCAGCCAAAGATGCAGGCATGAAATATATGGTATTCACCACTAAACATCACGACGGGTTCTGCATGTTCGACACCAAGTATACCGACTATAAGATCACTGACAAGAGTGTACCATTTTCTTCCAATCCAAGAAGCAATGTGACTAAAGAAGTTTTTAATGCATTCAGGAACGAGAATTTCTGGGTGGGTGCTTATTTCTCAAAGCCAGACTGGCATAGTCCCTATTATTGGTGGAATAAATTTCCTCCCTTCGACCGGAATGTGAACTATGATATCAAGAAATATCCGCAGCAGTGGAAGAACTTTGTGGACTATACACATAACCAGATCAATGAGCTGATGACTGACTATGGTAAGGTGGACATTCTCTGGCTCGATGGGGGATGGGTAAGAACAAAAACCGAGGCCGAGATCAATGCAGACATGAATGAAGTAATGGATGGTGTGAAACCGATCAGGCTTTCTCAGAGCCAGGACATCAATATGCCCTTGATCGCTAAAAATGCAAGACTTAAGCAGCCCAAACTGATTGTAGTAGACCGGGCCGTGCCGGGTGAGCAGCAGAATTATCTCACGCCCGAACAACACATACCGGAGAACGGACTGCCTTATCCCTGGGAGACCTGTATGACCATGGGTAATAGTTGGAGCTATGCTCCCAACGATGTGTACAAACCCACCAATGAAATTATTGAGAAACTGGTGGACATAGTGAGCAAAGGCGGTAATTATCTGCTGAACATCGGACCTGCACCTGATGGCAGTTTTGATGATACCGCATATGCACGCCTCAAAGCGATTGGAAAATGGATGCATGCAAACGGAGAGGCTATCTACGGTACCCGAATGTATTCTGTATTCGGTGAAGGGAACAATGTCAGGTATACCTCCTCAAAAGATGGTAAAACCCAATACGTATTCTTCTTCGATCAGCCGGCAGAAAAAGTACAATTGAGCAAACTTCCTCTGGATAAAAATGTAAAACTCACCATGCTGGGATCCAAGCAGGCACTAAAATGGAAACAGGCTGAAGGGGCTGTCGAAATTGCCATCCCTTCTGCCCTTACAAAAAACGGAGAGCATGTTTGGGTGATGAAAGTGGAGAGGAAGTAAACCATTGGTCGATGAGAAACTGACGTTTGTCTTCCAGATCCTTTCATTGCTCTACTATTCTGAAAAGGAGGTTAGCGGGGTGTTAAGTTTATGATGGAAAATTCACCATCATGCCCAGGATCTTTTGCCTGTTATTTTTGACATTTTTTGCTTCCTGTGATAAGGAAGAGCAGGAAAAACCCATAACAAACAACAGTAGTTCTCCAAATAATCCACCCGTGGCCATTGCAGGTCCGGACATGTCGATAACACTGCCGGATACCAGTTATGTGATCCTGGACGGGACGAGATCGTATGATCCGGAAAAGGTGGGGCTGACACTGAACTGGATCCAGTTGTCAGGTCCCCAAACACTGTCGTTCAACAATAATCATACAAAATCCGGGGAGGCTTTTGTGAGTTTTGGGAACAGTGGCAGGTACCTGTTTCAATTGACGGTGCGGGATGATAAATATAGTGTTTCAGACACGGTTGAAATAGTGGTAAGATGGGCTGCTGAGTGCAATGCTAACAGGGAAATGGTTTCTGCAGAAACGGTGGGGGTGGGTTTCAGTCCTAAAAAGATCAGCTACGCAGCTTCTTACGCGGTAGGTACTGATCAGCTTGTATTTGCCGGCGGTGTATTGACTGAACCGTTTTGGCCCGACGATCCGCCCGCAACACTTTCCTCGGCTGTCCATCTTTACGACATGAAAACAAATACATGGAGTGAGTGGGAAATGCTTCGTGCAAAAACGGGCATGGCTTCCGTGATCGCAGGCAATCAACTGTTTTTGGGTGGGGGCTTTGTTCAGGGTGGAAACATCACTGATGAGGTGGAAATTTATGACCTGGCTACAAAAAATATCACAAAGGCCAGACTCAGTGCACCCAGGGTAGATTTATCTGCAGCAGCAGCTGCCAACAAAGTGATTTTCGCAGGGGGAAGTAATAAAGACGGGGTGATAACCGATGCCGTGGATATTTATGATCACTCAACAAACACCTGGTCAACCGCAAAGCTCAGTGAACCAAGGATAAATATGTCTGTATTGGTGAATGGCAGCAAGATCTATTTGGTTGGTGGCATTTCCGAATTTTCGGGAAACGGAATTTCAAATACAGTGGATGTTTTTGATGCTGTGTCCGGCACCTGGTCGGTTCTAAAACTTAGCCATCCTGGCAGTGGCATGCAAACGGCATTGTTTGGCAATAAGATGATTCTTGCCGGAGGAATAACAGGATCAAATTCAAATCTATCAACCCGGTTGGAATTCATAGATCTTTCAAACTGGAGCAGTACAGTTGATTGCCTTCTGTTTACCCCTTATTATGAGTATGGCCCGCGTGGCAATGGTATGAATATTGCCGTAATTGGAGATAAGATCTATTTTGGAAGCAATGAATTCATCAGCTTGTACGACGGCGTTAATAATTTATGGAAGTATGCCAGGGTGGAAACTTACCAGGGGATATTATTTACGTATCAGAGACAGCTATATGGTTTCAGGTATACTTTTAGTGAGGATGGCAAAGGACAGTACGAGGTGATCCGGATAGGGTTATAAAATGCATTTCAATGGCGGGAGAATGTTGTCTGTCGTCAAAAATGTGCTGTTGTTCGATTTTTCTGGAATGGAGAAAGGGAGTGTTATATTTTTATGTTACACAGTAAGAAAGTCAGTTTCGGCCGTTGCTGAACCTTGAACACACTAAGCCTGGCCATCTTCAACTGAACTTTTTATTTAGAGCAGGTCCGGGTCTGTTTTTACAGACCTGTTTTATTTCAGGAAATCACAAGCTCGCTGAACAGTTTTTCTAATGTTTGCGCAGGATCCAAACATAATCCGGGGTGTACTTCTGAAGACTGGATAATGGTACTGCGTTTAGCAGTCAGCCACCTGAATCTTGAGGCCAGGTCAAGAAGGGCGATGGGCCCTCCGCTGTATTCCCCCTTACAGATCTTTTCGAATGATTCGAGATGACAACGGATATCAGCAATATCTATTTCTCCATACAATGCTTTCAAGCGCTCCTCGCTGATAAGATAACGCATATCGAGAAATGCAAGGCTCTTGCAGAAGAGGATAACTCCCACATTCAGGAATTCCCCCCGTTCCACACGGGGCATCACCCTGATGGCCGCATATTCATAAATGTGCTTGTCTGGCATTATTTATCTCTTTTACAAAGATATCTGCGTGTTTGAGTCTGTTTATTAAAAAGTCAGCATAAACCCCCGGGGCTTCATTGTCATTTAACCAGTTGCCAGGCACCTGGGAAACGATTCCGGCGATGATCTCTTCATTGATTTTGGACCGCATGAACATATCGGCTTCTGATATCATGGAGGCAAAAGGAAGCAGAACATGGTCTTTGATCTGTATAAAAGGTTTTTCAGATTGTTCTTTCCAATTGTCCCAGCTATGATGGAAATATAAAGCAGCACCATGATCGATCAGCCAGAGTTCATTGTGCCATACCAGCATATTCGTATTCCTGGCTGTTCTGTCTACATTCATCAAAAATGCATCCAGCCATACTATTTTTGAAGCGAGCACGGGATCGATGGTGTAAGCTACAGGATCATATGTTATTGAACCGGACAGGAAATGTAGGCCCAGGTTCAGTCCTGCACTCGCCTTCAACAGGTCCTGTATCTCTTCATCCGGCTCTGATTTTCCGTATTGGGGATCAAGCTCTGCAAATACGATCTCGGGCACTTTCAGACCTGCAGTTCTGGCCAGTTCACCTCCGATCAATTCAGCATTCAGGGCTTTTGCACCCTGGCCGGCTCCCCTGAACTTAAGCACATATAGAAATCCATCATCACCTTCAACAATAGCGGGCAGTGAACCACCTTCCCGTAAAGGGGTAACATATCTTATAACTTGTATTTGCCGTAGTTCTGACAACGATGTTCAATTGCTGCAAAATAAGGGTATTTTTTGCAGCCGCCTGTGATTGCCTGTTCGATGTCTGGAATTATTGATCCTCTTTCTGCTTGATATGGGTAAGTTTCTTTAATTGTGATTTATACAGGCGTCCAACAGGAATTTCTATCTTTCCGATTTCGACATCATAATACGTATACGCCGTTATCTTTTTCAAGGATACGATGAATGAACGGTGAATCCGCAGAAATAGATTTTTTGGAAGCATATCTTCCGTAGAGGATATGGTCTGTTTGACGAGGATTGGGTTATTTCCGTCCCTGTATATTTTTATGTAATCTTTAATGCTTTCAATATAAAGTATCTCATCGTAGAACAATTTGATCATTTTTCTATCGGCCCTGAAATAAGTAAATCCGGATATGCTGTCGGTGGATTCTGTATTAGCCCCGGTTTCAGAAATATTGATATTAGGGAGCTTGTTGATGGCCCTTAGAAACCTTTCAAGAGATATGGGTTTGAGCAAATAGTCAACGGCATCCAGTTCAAATGCGTCCGCTGCGTATTCTTTGAACGCAGTGGTGAATATGACTTTTGGTGGCGATTGAAGGGTTTTTACAAATGAGGTGCCTGTGAGTTTAGGCATCTGGATATCGAGGAATATCAGGTCTACCTGGTTATCTTTAAGGAACTCCATAGCCTTGAATGCGCTGTTGCAGGTACCCACCACCTCCAGTTGTTCCACTGATTCGATGTGAGTTTGCAGCACTTCAATAGCTAAAGGTTCATCATCTACCAACAGGCATTTCCATTTCATAAGATCTGTTTCTGATTAAACTGATATTTTGGGGAAGAGTAAGGGCGTCAGTAAGTGTTAATTCCAGCCTGGTGATGTTCAAGTCATCCTCCTCAGAAATGGTCAGCATATGGTCTGTAGGATAAAGCATTTCCAGGCGTTTTCTGACATTCTCAATACCCGGCCTGGCAATGTCTGACTCACCGTTCTCATTGTGTTTGCTATTAGTTAAATTGAACAACAGGGTATTTCCGTCAGTGTGAATATTCAGGGAGATCCATTTCTGGTTTACTCTTTCCGAGGTAGCCTGCTTGAAAGCGAATTCAACCAGTGGCAGGAGCAGTAGTGGGCGGATCATTTTATTGTTCATTTCGCCGGAAGATGTGAATGAAACTTCGAGATCTTCCTCATGTCTTAGTTTTTCCAGTTCAATATAGTTTTTCAATAATTGAATTTCATGATCCAGGGGAATGAATTCACACCTGCTTTCATAGATCATGAACCGGAGCAGATCTGATAACTTGAGTACGATATTTGGAGACTCGTTTGAGTTTTTAATGGTATGGGCAAACAGGTTGTTCAGGGTATTGAAAAGGAAATTCGGGTGTATCTGGGACTTGAGCAATTCCAGTTCCGTCTGTATCCTTTGCTCATGTTCTTCATCAGCTTTTTGTTGCCTGTAATAGTAGTATTTGACCAATTTCGCAGTGGCTGCTATGGCTGCCACCATCAAGAAGGGAAGCATGTTGTATCCCACTCCAACACCTTGATATCGTTGAGGCTTAAAATAGTTTTCGTTGGGAAACAAGCGCAGCATCAATTCGGTAGCTGATCTGGCTAGCAGAACCAGTCCCAGAAAACAAATTGCTAATAATATGAAGCGTTTATTGTAAAGCAATTTTGGAATAAGTATATAAAGGAAAGGATATACAACGATAATTATTCCAGGAATATATCCCAGTCCATTGAAAATCGCTTTGCCGAACGGGACCTTATCAAAGCCAGCGCCCCAGGTGAAATAAAGAACCATGGCGGTCAGGAAACAAAGATGCCTGAACCACCAGTTCTCCATCAGGAGATTCCATATTTTGTGGGAAACCTTCATGTTCCTAAGTTTAATCCGTCTGTAAATAGTTGTTTGCCATTGATTGTTGAAGCAATCTGATTTTCCCTGGCTAGCGTTAGTTTGAGATAAACCAGGAAGCGGTCTTTTTCGGAACTAATCCTGAAATCATGCATCCCCGGATAAAGGAGTTCCAGCCTTCTCTGCACATTAACCAGCCCTATCCC
>JAHEFC010000241.1 GCA_024640385.1 Sphingobacteriales bacterium | reverse complement strand
TTCTTTTTCTTCAATACCCTTCCCATCATCAATTCACTTTCACCACCCGCATATGCTTCCGCATTGTCAAAAAAATTGATGCCGGCATCATAAGCTATACCCATGAGCTTGTCGGCCGAACTATCATCGATCTGCTTGTGAAAACTGACCCAGCTTCCATAAGAAAGCACGCTGAGCTGAAGGCCGGTACGGCCCATGTAACGATATTGCATATGAATTGATTAGAATTAAAAATTAAGAAGTAAAAAGTAAAAAACAGTACCTCTTTTTACTTATTACTTATTCCCTCACTCTCAACGTCGAATTATTGATCTTATACATTTCAAAAAACTTGAAATCCTGGGGCGCCGAGAGCCCAACCCCGTTCATGATCATATCAGGCCTGTGAATTCGAACCGGCTTGTCTGTAGTGAAAAGCTGTGTATTCTGGTCCCACCAGAGTTCCTGGCAAAACAACGTATCCCCTGTATTATTAAATACCCTCACACTGTCTTTCAGAAAAACCTTTGCTTTTACTTCAAAATACTCACCGTAATTGGCATCCATCTTACTCTGGATATCAGTGGAATCATTAAAGAAATCTACGTGCAGTGATTTAGGGAAAACAACCTTCGCGGAGCTGTCCTGGTACCTGAGCATCAGCGGAGCACGGAGCCTTGCCTTCATCTTACCGGTATTGCTCATATAAGCTTCAATATTCACGCCCTCGTCTACTTCAGTTCTTCGTGTGACAAGGCTTTTCACATCATCTTCATTATTAACACATGAAAAAAAAATGACAAATGTTAAGAATACCATTACATTCTTCACATTCATCACATCTATCACATTCTTCACATTCACGTCTATTGGTATTCCCGTTTATTGAACCAGATGTCACTGAGGTTGAAGCCTATGGAGAGCCTGAAAATATTTTCCCGTATGGGGTTCGATTTATTGCCCCTTCCTCCGATCTCAAATGAAGTATTGATGGTTGTATACTGGTTGGTATAATAATTTCTCCTGATGGGAAATCCTGCACCGAAAGTAGCGGCCCAGGAATTGAATTTTGTACCGAGATCGATGTATTCAGGTCCGAAATAAAAACCGGCACGATAAGACACGCGATTCCAGTAATTTTTGGAAGTGATCCCGGGGATCAATTGCCCGCCTATCCTTACCGTCCAATTGTCTTTCAACTGACCCGGCTCACCATAATACCTGAATGCGCTCCATTGAGCAGCATTGAATTCAGCCCCTATCATCCAGTTGTCGATTTTTTCGAACAGAACAGCAACTCCATAATTCATAGGCAGTATGATCTCGCCCTTCTGGGCCACAAGCCTGTACACACTATCGATTACAAGGTCACCGCGCGTTCCATAATCCCAGGTATATCTGGTGATGCTTCGCTTGGCATCCATCTTCTGTTCCATGCCATAAGTTGCACCTATTCGTAGATTCTTATCCCCGGAGATCACAAACTGATATTGCAGGCCGGCTTTTAAAAATATTCCTCCGAAATTGGTAGAATCAGAATACTTGGCTTTCATATAACTCACTGTATCGTTCACAAAGATCAGCCTCGTACTGTTCTCCTTGTTGCCGAACATCCACCCTGCGTTGAAGCCTATTGAAAAATTCTTTCTCCCATATGCCAGGCCTGTGAATAGCTGGTACGTACCCCCGTCGCCCTGGTATTGGTTGTACACACTATCTATTCCTGTAAGTCTTGCATTGTTCGATACATCGTAATTGATCCTGGTAACTGGCCTCAGACCCAGGTTCATGCCCCAGCTCTTCTTTTTGCTTAACGGAAGGCCTACATTAAGATATGATGGGATAAGGTTGGCAGACCGGTAACTGTTGGTGGTATTGCTGGTACGAAGCCTTCGGCTGCTGTAATCTATTCCCACATCAAATGTGGTGACCTTTAACCTGGCATAAGATGCAGGGTTGGAAAAATTGACCGATTGAAGGTCATAATAAGCCAAAGACATGCCACCCATACCCCTGTTCAGGATATTTTGACTCGGGATCAAATCCCCCAGGCCAAATCTTGTATATGGAGAGTTCTCCTGGGAAAAGGAGCCAAACCAGCCTAAAACGCTGATTATCAACAGGAAGCTATATTTTCTCAAGTTAGTTATTGTACTCACTGATCGCATAGAGGCCCTTATATAAAAAATCGGGGTCGGCAAATATCGGGTTTTTAAGGTGTAGGGCGAAATAAGTACAATCACCCCCGGTTAACACCACGTTAAAGTTCCCGTATTTTTCACTGTATGCATCAATGGTTCCATCGATCTCTTTAGCCATTCCAAGTATCACACCAGACAGGATATTCGTCCTGGTATCGTACCCGATCAGGGGGAAATTCCAGTCTTTATTTACAAGGGGAAGCTTGGCCGTATAATCTTTCAATGCCCTGAAACGCATTTCCATTCCTGGTGAAATACTGCCTCCCAGGAATTCATTGTACTTGTTGATAAAATTGTAGGTGACAGCAGTACCAAGACCGATCACCAGGTTGTTCTTGCCGGGATGGAATTTAACCATGGCAGCAGCTAGCGCAATCCGGTCGGCACCCATGGTTTCAGGCCTGCCTACGGGCACGGTAAATGGGAATTTTGAAAGATGGGAAAGCTTATGAAAAGCAGATGAATTACTGAGAATGCTTTCGATCTCCGGATCATGATCAACTACAGAAGACAATATCGTCCGCTGCGGTTTGAATTTTTCCAATACCAGTTTTATTTCCTCCGCTCCCCCATCTTCCAGAACATCCACTTCCAGCAAACTGCTGTGCTGAAAAACAGCAAACTTGCGCCGGGTATTGCCATAATCAAAACAAAGTGTTGTCATAAAGTAAATGTACGCAGAGACGCGGAGAGAAATACAGAGACGCAGAAAATCTCCGCGTCGCCCTCCGCGTCTCCGCGTCCCCTCCGCGTCCCTCTCTGCGTCTCTGTGTCCCCCTCCGCGTCTCTGTGTTATAAATTGAACTGAAATCCCGAGAGGTTTTTGAAATGCCCATTCAGCTTGATCTTCTCCTTGAGGCTCTCCATCTCCATCACAACAGGGATCACTTTGGAAAGATGGCGTCGAATGTACTCCTGGCGCTGCAGCTCCAAGGGAAGGCCCAGCAGTTCATATTCTTCCTCGATAGAAAACCCCACGTGATGTGCCACATCATAACTGTTCAGCAACTCGTCGGGCTTGGTAAAAGATTTGGTGACATTAAGCAACAGATGCAACTGCCTGATACCAGCCACCACTTTCTGCATCAACTCGCGGTTGCCATTATCATCATGATCGGGATAGTTCACAATGGCGCCGCTGTATAATTTGTCCGGAACAATGGGGATGGTCTCCAGTATCCTGAATACCATGACACCCCTTGTTTTGATGTCCATTTCACCGTTCTCCTCCACTTTCACGATCTCAGTGATCTCCATAAGCGTACCCAGTTCCTTCACTTTGTCTTTCACCACAGAGGGGATACCGAACGGTTTTTTCTGCTCGCTGCACTCCCTGATCATCTGTTTATACCGGGGTTCAAAAATATGAAGGTTAAGATCTTCCCCCGGGTATACAACCAGTGAAAGTGGAAATATGGGAATGAAATTCGTCATGCCTGTAATTATACAATTTTTTCTGTTTTCCTATATCTTCACCTGACAACATGGAGCTATCGGTTTCCATTATCACTTTCAAAGAAAAAAAACTTCACCCTCGACCAGGTCAACATGAATATGTATTGTCGTTCGACGCAGATGAGGCCCTAAGCCCTGAACTACTTGATTCTATCAAGAAAGCAAGGGTAGCTGGTTTCCCGGCTCATGGATATACTATGAACAGGCGGTCATGGTATTGTGATTATTGGATCTACCATGGATCCTGGTATCCGGATACCAAACTCAGGCTGGCCAAGAGATCAAAAGTGAACTGGAATGGCATCAACCCGCATAATAAACTTGAGATCGGGAATAATCCAACAGTTGCCCACCTGGATAGAAATATTCTTCACCACACTTTATACACCATAGACGAACATGTACATCAGGGAAACAAATTCAGTGCGATCTCCGCGAAAGCATATTTCGAACAGGGAAAAAGATCAAGCATACTGAAACTGCTGGTAACCCCTGCCTGGGCCTTCTTCTCCAGCTATATTTTAAAAAGGGGATTTCTGGACGGCTTTAATGGATTTGTGATCTCAAAACAGATCGCCAACACTACCTTCCTGAAATATGCTAAACTGCATCAGCTTCAGAACCAGGCGAATCAAGGGAATAAAAGAGGCAGCTGAAAAAGCTGAACAGGAATACGCCATGTTGTACTTCCAAACCTATTTCATACATGAAGCCCGCAAAGGCTACCAGGTGGAAAACTATCCAAAGCATGTTCCGGCCTAACCCCTGAATAAAAAATGGAATGATGAAGACCAATAAACAGGCCGCACCGGCAACCAGTCCCCCGGCGCATCCATACATCAGCACCTCATTACTCGGGAGCAGTCTTTCATAATCTTTCAGGAATGGAGCATTCACATCGTACCATGTCCAGGTTTCATTCAACACATCGCCTGAACCCACGCCCGTAAGAAGATGTTGCTCAAGTATTGACTGACCCGCCTTGAACGATAAGATCCTGGGCGCATCAGACAACCCTTCCACATAATCCCCCGCGGAATAATTCTGGAAATCCCAAACCACAAATTTTATCCTGTTCTGAAAAGAAGGAAGCAGGAACCAGGAGATCAGGGGTATGGCGATAAATACCAGCAGTGACAAGGCTTTCGCCCTTGCCGGCACAATACTTAAAATAGCTATCGCAGTAACAAGGTAAAATCCAAGGATACCTGTTTTTGCGGCCAGTACATGGATGAAGACAACCAGGTATAAGAGGAACACGTAAGCCGCAGGCCTCATCCTCCTGCTCATCCCTCCCCGGAACACCTCATATAACAGCCATGAATAACCGATCACCAGCAGCCACGCGTACCGGACATGATCGTTCGACATGGCTACAGGCATCACCTTGGCCTTCAAATACGCTTCGTTCATGCCCGGAGTTGAAAAATAAAACCAATAGCTGTACAAGCTGGTTACCAAAATGAACCCACACAGAAGGAAAAGCAGGAAATGCCTGGTTTTCCTATCGATCGTCCGGAATAAGGGTATTCCGAAAGGCATTAGTAACAAGGGCATTTTCACCTGCACCGACCTCAGCCATTGAGCATGATCCTCACTCCAGAATACCGTAACCAGCGGCATCACAAAAAGGAGCAGCAACCCCTGCAGCCATTTCGAACCCCGGATGATCCTCCAGCCTTCCTGAAAATGAAATACAACAGCCAGGAGGAAGAAACCGATCATGCCAATCGACAGCATCGCCCTGGACCAAAGCATTCCGGCCCACATCAGGATGATGAGGAGCGGAACTAACCTCAAATTAATTTTGTTGTAGCTTTTAATTGGCCGAATTTAGAAAACTTATGAATTGGGAGCATTTATATGCCAAAGCGCAACAGCAAGATACCCGAAGCATTGCACGTTGCATATCAATTATTGAAAATGAAAGCAATGGTTATCAGGATCTGCTGAAGTCGCTGCCCGAAAGCAGCAAATGCGTAATAGTTGGCATCACCGGTCCTCCCGGAGCTGGCAAAAGTACACTTACGGATGGCCTGATCGGAGAATTCGTGTCAAAAGGAAAAAAAGTTGCTGTCTTATGTGTGGATCCATCTTCCCCATTCAACTTTGGAGCCTTGCTGGGCGACAGGATACGAATGAGTGAATGGTATACCCATCCCAATGTTTACATCAGGTCACTGGCTACTCGCGGATCCCTGGGCGGACTGCACCCCCGGATCATCGAGATCACCGAATTTCTGAAATCCCTATTCTTCGACCTGGTGATCGTTGAAACCGTGGGGGTGGGTCAAAGTGAAGTGGAAATAGCAGGACTTGCAGATATTACAATTGTAGTACTTGTGCCTGAGGCCGGGGACGAGATCCAGACCATGAAGGCCGGTCTGATGGAGATCGCAGATATTTTTGTTGTAAACAAGTCAGATCGCCCGCAGGCTGAACAGTTCGCCAAACACCTGGAGATACTTGCTCATTCATCCGGCAGGGAGGTGCCTGTGATCAAAACTGTTGCTTCAGAGAAAAAAGGGCTG
>JAHEFC010000557.1 GCA_024640385.1 Sphingobacteriales bacterium | reverse complement strand
CTATGATTTTGTGATGACCACATCCAACCACAGGCCCTACACATATCCTGAAGGCAGAATTGATATTCCTTCCGGCAGTGGCAGAAATGGCGCGGTGAAGTTCACGGACTGGGCCATAGGTGATTTCCTGGGCAAGATGAAGAACAAGCCCTGGTTCAATAATACGGTGATCATATTCATTGCCGACCATTGCGCAAGCAGCGCCGGTAAGAATGAGATCGACATATCCAAATACCATATCCCGGCCCTGATCTATGACGCCAGGAACCATGCCCATTTCACCATAGACAAACTCTGCTCCCAGATCGACCTTTATCCCACCCTGTTCAGCATGCTTCATTGGAACTATCGCAGTAACCTGTTCGGGAAAAATGTGCTGGCCAGCGATTTTCATCCCCGCACCTATGTAGGTACTTACCAGAAACTGGGATACCTTGAAAATGACAGCCTGGCCATCCTCAGTCCGCAAAGGAAAGTGGAAACTTACAGCTATAACAGGGATTCAAACACGCAGAAACCCGAACCTGCAGGCGAAAAATTTGTGCAAAAGGCCATCGCCAACTACCAAACCGCCTATTACCTCTTTAAGCACCAGGGCCTGAAACTTTAGCCACCTTGTCGCATTTTTTAAATTCGAAACAGATATAACCGTTAATTATCCCTATTCTATAGGGCATGAACTAATTTTAGATTGCCTAAAAATTGCATCATGAAATCCAGAATTGTACTGATCGCCGTTTTATTCTGCTGTTCAGTTTCCAATCATCTGTGGGCGCAGGAAAAAGAAGAAGCTTCCGGATCTTCGGCTTCCGAACATGAGGAGTTCAAACCTCACTCAACTGTTGCATTGGTTTTCAGTCATGCCCATGTTTTCTCCGGGGAAGATGCAGGAGGGCAGAAAAAGGTACTAATCATGCCTGCCTGGGGCCTGGATTATAATTATCATTTAAGTCCCAAATGGGCGATAGGGTTACACACTGATATCATTGTAGAATCATTTAAAGTGGAAGGGAACGATGGAGAAACAATTGAAAGAAGTTATCCGATTGCACCTGCACTTATGGGAATTTACAAGCCAAACCATCATTGGAGTCTGATGGCTGGAGCGGGAGGGGAATTTGCCAAAGAGGAAAATTTTTTCCTCACACGCCTGGGACTCGAATATGGCGCAGAGATCAGGAATGGATGGGAGGTATTTGGATCCCTTGCTTATGATATTAAATGGAGTGCCTACGACACATGGGTTCTGGGCCTGGGAATTTCCAAAGCATTCGGAGGGCATCATAAACATGAATAAGTTTTGAGACCACTCTATCCCAAGCTTGCTATCCTGTTGGTTCTCCTGTTCTCTGCTTCAGAACTGATCTTTAGCCAGGAACTCAAGGACACCATTATCATGAATAATGGCATGATACTGTCTGGCGAACTTAAAAACCTGAAATCCGGGAGAGTTGAATTCGACATCGACAATATCAGCATAGTAAAAGTCAAGTTCGATAGGATCAAAATGATCAAAGCACAATCCCATGCCTTCCGGATCGAAACCAGTGACAGGAAGATCTATTATGGAAACATCCGCAGGGGTGACAAGCCCGGTACAATAAAAATAGAATCAATAGATACCACCGTCATCATTCCCCTCAATTCGGTAGCATCTATGACCTCGTTCAACAATAAGACCTATAGAACCATATCCGGTTACGTGTCATCGGGGTTCAACTATGCACGCTCAAGTAATTCAGGCCGCTTTAATCTGGACGGTGCAGTGAAATTGCAGTCAAGGAGAACTTATTCAGAACTGATCAGCAGCATGTTCATTTCACAAACTGATTCCAATTGGGTCAGGGACAGGGAAAGTCTGGCACTCAGTACATATTATGTGCTGAATCCCTGGATCTCTATTGGCGGCAACTTAAAATATCAGCGCAACTATGAATTGGGCCTGGCCAGAAGGTTCCAGGAAGGTATTGGCCTTATGGTGAATCTGCTCAAGCACAATAATTTCCAGATGCGCGTGGTGAGCGGACTGGTGATCAACCAGGAAAAAAGTACTGAGGGTGTTGAATTTCCCACTCAGGTGGAGATCCCATTAAATTACTACCTGGAATTCTTCAAATTCAGTGATCCCAACATATCTATCACCACTTCCCAAACCGCATATTTCAGTATCACCGACGCTGGCAGGGTGCGTTGGGATGGAGACACGCGCATTTCCTGGGAGATCATTGATGATCTGGCATTGAGCTTGCAGTTCTATCACAACTATGATAACAGACCGCCGTCAGGAAACAGCCGCACCTGGGACTATGGAACGGTGATCGGTCTCAAATACGAGTTTTAAAATTCTCAAAACCATTACAAAAA
>JAHEFC010000556.1 GCA_024640385.1 Sphingobacteriales bacterium | reverse complement strand
AAAGATATATGAATGTGATGAATGTGATAAATGTGGGAATGTGGAAAATGAATGAGGGAAATGTGATTAATATCATTCCTCCACATTGATCAGATTCATCACATTTCTCACATTCTACTTCAGTGCCTCCAGTATCTTATCCACCTTCGTGTCCCCCTCAAATACCGTGATGAGATTACGGTTCTTGTCGTACAACGCCAGCAGGGGGGCGAATTTGATCCGGTAGAAAGGGCCGAAGAAATATTTGACATCCCGGCCAATATGGAAGTTCTGGTATTTATGCAGGTCAAATTCCCTGCAAAAATTCCGGATCTTGTAAACGGGCTGGAAAGTTGACATGACGATCTCTATATTCCTGAGCTTGCTGATGTTTTTGGTGAACATTTCCGTCTGCTCCCTGCAATGGTCGCAATCGGGGCTGAAAAGCATAATGATCACAGGAACGCCGGGCCTGAGGTCCCTGTTGGTGAACCAGCTTGTACTGTCTTCCTGTAAAATACTGAAATTGGGTAAGGTGGGATTTTTCAGATACGGTGCTTCCTGGTCCTGAGCCAGGACGAGGATCGGAGAGACCAATAAGAAAAGAAGGGTAAAAATCCTCATCCACATATTTTGGCAAAGGTATTTCGATTGTAACTATGTATAGGCTAAAAAAATGCAAAAACTGGGGCACTGATTTTTTACTTAGTTTTGCCGGCCGAAACAGTATAATCATAAAATATGGCTAACACATCTGATATCAGCAGGGGAATGATCATCAAACTCGATGGGAGTTTATACACTGTTGTGGAATTTGGAGAAAATAAAACTGCAAGGGCTGCTGCAAAAGTATGGGCAAAGCTCAAAGGCGTAGATAACAGCAGAACCATCGAAAAGACCTGGAACTCAGGAGATACCATCTACCCGGTAAGGGTGGAAAGAAAAGACTACCAGTACCTGTATAAGGACGAAAGCGGCTATAGCTTCATGGATAGTGAGACTTTTGAACAGGTTACCGTGTCTGAGAGCCTGGTTGATGCGCCTCAGTTCCTGGTGGAAGGTCAGCAGGTATCGGTTCTGATCAACACTGAAACTGAATTACCTATGTCAGTAGAACTGCCCGACAAGATCATTTCCAAGATCACTTACTCCGAGCCAGGCCTTAGAGGCGATACCGCAACCCGGACCTTAAAACAGGCTACAGTTGAAACAGGTGCAACGGTAATGGTTCCCTTATTTGTGAATGAAGGCGATGTGATCAAAATCAACACCAAAACTGGAGAATACGTTGAAAGGGTGAAAGAGTGAGAAATACTTGATTTTTCCTGAAAAATGGGCAAAAAACACCAATTTTTGCCCATTTTTGCTGGATTTTTCGCTAAAATAAAGCTTTGTTGAAAGGATAAGATGCTTATCTTAGCCCCCTTAAGGCCGCAACCAAACGATTAAAAAAGCTTCCATGGATTTCAGACAAATTCAGGACCTGATCAAAATGATCAACAAGTCCAATATCGGTGAACTCACAATTGAGGAGAAAGATTTCAAGATCACCATCAAGCAGAAGAAAGATGAAAAAGTGACATATGCCCAGGCCCCTGTAATGCAGGCTCAGCCGGTTTATGCTGCACCAATGCATCATGCTCCTGCCCAGGCTCCATCTGCTTCCGCCGGCACTGAAGAAAAAGAACCGGCTGCAACTCCTAAAGCAGACAATCTTCTCACTATCAAGAGTCCGATGATCGGAACTTTCTACAGAAGGCCATCTCCCGACAAGCCATTGTTTGCTGAAGTGGGTGATGAGGTTAGCCCTGGAAAAGTGGTATGCATCATCGAAGCCATGAAACTTTTCAATGAGATCGAGAGCGAGATCTCGGGCAAGATCGTTAAGATCCTGGTGGAAGACGCCTCGCCTGTGGAATATGACCAACCGCTGTTCCTGGTAGAACCAGCTTAACGGGGCTTCCACAAATTCAGACATTGCTCATTTTCTCATTTTCCACTTCCTGTTATGACGAAAAACTCAGTTACCGGTTTTAAGAAGATTTTGATTGCCAATCGTGGAGAGATCGCACTGCGGGTGATCCGTACCTGTAAGGAAATGGGAATCAAAACTGTTGCAGTTTATTCAACTGCCGATAAAGACAGTCTGCATGTAAGATTTGCTGACGAGGCCGTATGTATAGGTCGCCCTTCCAGCGGCGAATCCTATCTCAATATACCACACCTGATGGCAGCAGCAGAGATCACCAATGCTGATGCGGTTCATCCCGGTTACGGATTTCTTGCTGAAAATGCAAAATTCGCGGAGATCTGTGGAGAGTACAATATTAAATTCATAGGTCCCACGCCGGACCAGATCCGTGCGATGGGAGATAAGATCACGGCAAAGGA
>JAHEFC010000555.1 GCA_024640385.1 Sphingobacteriales bacterium | reverse complement strand
TATGGAAGCTCTTCAGATCTTTGGGGCGGTGGCCCATGGGCGCTGGCAGACCTGAATGCAAACTTCGGTGTTGCATTGTCTGTAACTCGCTCTGCAGGTGTCGGAAGGGCATTTGTAAATTCCATACAGGTTACCGTGCATTATGCTATACTCGCTCCCATCATCCTGACCAGCTTCGATGTATCAAGAACTGCAGAAAATCATGTGATCATTAACTGGGCCACTTCTACCGAAGACAAAGTGAAGATGATGTATATAGAGCGTTCTTCAGACGGCATCAACTTCACTCCGGTTTTCACAGTTAACCCGGTAGGGGCAAGAAATAAATACACACGTTATACCGTAACCGATAAAACTCCATTACAAGGCACAAGCTATTACAGGCTTAAAGAAGTGGACTTTGACGGCAAACTCTATTATTTTGACATGAAGGCAGTCACCATTTCTTCGAAGGTAGGCCAGAGGTTCCAGGCATTTTATAACGGGGCTGATGTTAAAGTGAACGTTGCCGGCCTTAAAGGCAGTTTCACCCTCACCCTTCACGATGCCGGTGGACGACTGATCAACAGCCAGCAGGTAATGATCAATTCAGGAAGTTACCAGGCTTCCATCACCTCTCCTGGTCGCAGCGGTATTTACATAGTGAATTTCCGTGGCGAAGGCGTGAATGAAACAACTAAAATCTTCATTGGCAAATAGCTTGCTGTATTAGGATAGAGGATACAGGATATAGGATAGAAGTTTTTCTGCAACCTGTTACCTGCAACCTGCAACCTGTAGCCTGCCACCTACAAATAGGGATATTTTCCAAGGAAAATATCCCTATTTTTGCGCCATCCAAATTGTTCCCCATGTCAGTATTAGTCAATAAGAATTCGAAGATCATAGTTCAGGGTTTCACCGGTACAGAGGGCAGTTTCCATGCTTCCCAGATGATAGAGTATGGAACCCAGGTTGTGGGTGGCGTAACACCCGGCAAAGGGGGAACTATGCACCTCGACAGGCCGGTGTTCAATACTGTTTCTGATGCGGTCAAAGCCACCGGTGCAGATGTAAGTATCATATTCGTTCCGCCTGCATTTGCGGCCGATGCCGTAATGGAAGCAGCGGAAGCTGGAATCGGTCTTGTAGTATGTATAACAGAAGGCATTCCGGTCCAGGATATGGTCAAAGTGAAGAACTATCTCCAGGGCAAAACTACTAGGCTGATCGGCCCCAACTGTCCGGGCATCATTACCGCCGGGGAGTGCAAAGTGGGTATTATGCCTGGCTTCATTTTCAAACAGGGCAATATTGGAATTGTTTCAAAATCAGGTACACTCACATATGAAGCCGCAGACCAGATCGTGAAAGCCGGAATGGGCATCACCACGGCAATAGGAATTGGCGGCGATCCCATCATTGGCACCACCACCCGCGAAGCGGTTGAACTGTTCATGAACGATCCCGAAACCAAGGGCATCGTGATGATCGGGGAGATCGGCGGCGGAATGGAAGCTGAAGCAGCCAACTGGATCAAGGCCCATGGCACCAAACCCGTAGTTGGTTTCATTGCCGGTCAAACCGCCCCTCCGGGCAGAAGAATGGGCCATGCAGGTGCCATCATCGGCGGATCTGACGATACAGCCGCTGCTAAGATGAGGATCATGAGGGAATGCGGTATCAAAGTAGCCGACAGCCCGGCAGATATCGGCATCGCAATGGCAGAGGCCATGAGGTAAACACAGAGACGCAGAGCGGGACACAGAGACGCAGAGGGGGACACAGAGACACAGAGAAGGGCGCGGAGACGCAGAATATATGACTGACGCGGTGGAAAATGCAGAAATGCTATTCCACCGCGTTTTTCGTTCCCCCTCCACGTCTCCGCGTCCTTCTCTGTGTCTCTGTGTTTATCTCCGCGTCTCTGCGTCTTTATGTAATTTCGGACATTACTGCATCAGAATAGAAAGATGTAAAGAAGAACCGTATGATCAGAAGTATAATATTTTTACTGGCGATACTCACAGTCTCCTCAACCATGGCACAAACACCAACCAACTATACCGAAAAATGGAAGAAAGTTGAAGACCTACTTACAAATCGCGGTCTGACTAAATCCGCAATAACCGAAGTTGAAAAGATCTACCAGCTAGCGAAAAAAGAAAAACAGGAATCCCAACAAATAAAAGCCCTTATATACATTACCGAACTGGGCGAAAATCTGGATGAAGCCGGCGAAATGAAAGGCATTAAAAAACTGGAAGATGAACTGAAAAATGCCAAAACCCCTGTGAAGCAGATCTTACACTCCATACTTGCCGGCCGGTATTATAATTATTTCCAGGCAAACAGGTGGAAATTGTATAACCGGACTGCGATGCCAGTGCAGG
>JAHEFC010000240.1:4275-6190 GCA_024640385.1 Sphingobacteriales bacterium | reverse complement strand
CTCCGCTTACGGTATAATGGTCTTTTACAATTTTTGGGGTGGGAGTCTGGCCCATTGCGCATTGGCCGATGATAATAAACCCAATTAAAAGGAGTCGTTTCATAGTAATTTATTTAAGTTAAATATAGAAATGGGTAACGGTAAAGATTAAGTGCAAAGATGAGGCAAAATTCAGAAAAATCTTAATATGGAGTCATCTGAGGATGTTTCATTTATTTTTTCAGGAAGATCGTTTAGAAGCCATCAGATCATCTTTTTTACCCTGTCTTCCAGTTTTTCAGACGAGAGGCTTTCCCGCATGGAATCTACTTTTACCGGAAAACTAAAGGGGGTCAATTGTTTTGGGTACATCAGAACTATTTTCGACTGCTGAATCCTCTCTAGCATATTCCTGAGCCTGACTTCCTCCATCTGCTGGTCAAAAACCTCCTGGTAGGCCTGCCTGAGTAAAAGGTTGTTGCTTTCATATTCGGTGAATACTTTGAAAAGCAGGGAGGCTGAGGCCTGGAGGTGCCGTGCTTTCTTTTGTTCACCGGGAAAACCCTGGAATACCAATCCCCCGATCACTGAGATATCCCTGAATTTGCGTTTCGCCATTTCAGTTGAGTTCACACTTCTTTGTATGTCGGCGAACAGGTTGTCAGGGGAAAAAAGTTCATATACGTTACTATCGTCTACAGGAATTGGCTGGTCGCTTAGCAACTCAAAACTATAGTCGTTCATTGCAAAGCTGAAAGTGATCGATTGGGTCCTGCTGATTCGGTATGCCAGTATAGCAGCCATAGCTTCGTTCACCAGCCTTCCTTCAAATGTGTGGACAAATAGATGATACCCGTCTTTGGTTTCAATTTGTTCGATCAGCAGTTCATCTGCATGAGGAACATGAGATAGTTCCATTTGTTTGCTGAAAAGCGGCTGCAACCGGCTGATCTCTTCGTCTTTTGGTTTTATACTATGGGCCTCGTCCAGTTTTTTCCTTAACACGGTCCCTAGTTTGGCGGATAATGGCATGCGTCCACCCATCCAGCTCGGTACCATTGATTTTTTGGAGGTGGATTTTTTTACCAGGGCGGTCATGTCTTTGATCATGATGAATTCCAGGTTTCTCCCAGCCAGAGTGAATACATCGCCCGGCACTAACCGGGAAATGAAATATTCTTCTATCACGCCAACGTATCCGCCACTCATGAATTTTACTTTAAGCATGGCCTCCGAAACGATCGTGCCAATATGCATGCGGTGACGCATGGCAAGGCGCCTGGAATGCATTCTGTATACTCCATCCTGGTCGACCTCCACTTTTTTGAATTCATCATACTGATGCAGTGCGTTTCCGCCGGTAGTGATAAAAACCATTGCCTGTTGCCATTCTTCTTTTGTCATTTCTTCAAAACAATAAGTGGATCTGACAACCTGATACAATTCATCTGCCACGAAACCGTCAGAAATGGATAAAGTGCCCAGGAACTGTATCAGCACATCAAAACACAGCAACATGGGATCCCTGCTTTCTATGGCACTGTCTTTTATCGCCTGCTTTAAAGCAGCGGCTTCAACCAGTTCCAATGAATGTGTGGGTAAGAAATAGATCCTGCTCACATCGTCTGGCCGGTGTCCGCTCCTTCCGGCCCTTTGCAGAAATCTCGCAACACCTTTGGGCGATCCAACCTGGATAACCGTTTCAACAGGCCTGAAATCAACGCCGAGGTCAAGGCTTGAAGTGCATACAACTGCTTTCAGTTTTCCCTCGTGCAGCGCGTCTTCCACCCACAACCGCAGTTCCTGTTCAATGCTGCCATGATGCAGTGCGATGGCTCCGGACAAATGAGGTGCAACATCCAGTATGGTCTGGTACCAGGTTTCGCTCATGCCGCGGGTGTTGATGAAGATCAGCATTGTACGGCTGTTTTCGATG
>JAHEFC010000240.1:0-4265 GCA_024640385.1 Sphingobacteriales bacterium | reverse complement strand
CTTTATTCCAAGGTGTCCGGCCCAGGGAAATTTTTCTATCTCATCAGGATAGATCGATTCAACTTCGATCTTTTTTTTGATATCAGCCCTGATGATGATCGGTGAATCAGTATGTTTTAGCGGATGGAGCAGCACATCACGGGCCTGTTCAAGGTTTCCGATCGTTGCAGAGATGCCCCAGACAGAAGCCGGGTTACTGTATAGCGAAACTATTCTTGCAATGGCCAGCTCCACCTGCACGCCTCTTTTGCTTCCCAGTAATTCATGCCATTCGTCTACGGCAATTGTTTCTAGTACGGAAAATGTATCGCGGTACCCTTTCTGCGCCAGCAGCAGGTGCAGGCTCTCCGGTGTGATGATCAGCACTTCAGGCATCTGTCTTTTTTGTTTCTGCCTTTCACTGATCTCGGTATCACCATTCCTGATCCCAACCCTCCAGGCCATTCCCATTTCATTGATCACTTCGGTCATGGCCCTGCCAATATCTTTCGCGAGGGCCCGCAGGGGTGTGATCCACAAAAGCCTGAGGCCATTGTTTTTTTTTGTTGAAAACTCAGTAGGATGCTCATTGATGAAACGGATCAGCGAGCCGAGAAACACAGAGAAAGTTTTACCGCATCCGGTAGGTGCATTCACGAGTCCGCTTTTATTTTCCATCATGGCCTGCCAGGTCTCTTCCTGGAAATGGAAAGGCCGGATCCCTCTTGAATGCATCCATTCCTTTATCCGCAGGTATCCTTCGCTGTTAGTAAGATCTTTTTTCAATGCGCACTTGTTATAGGGTTTTCAGGTATTCGATCAGTGCGCTTCTTTCTTTTTCTGTGAGCTTATCTCCAAAATTATGTCCATAGTTCCCATAACCGGGAAGGGTTGTATTATAGATATTCCTGGGCCCCGGTTTTTCCTCCACCTTGTATATCCATCCCAGTTTTTCATAGTCGTATTCTGTTTTGGAAAAATTCCTGCTCCAGTACACAGGCCTCAATTTGCTGTCCAGCAGGGCTTCGATGGTTGGCACTGAACCGTTGTGCAGGTAGGGGGCAGTGATCCATACCCCGTCTAATGGCGGAGCAATATAGCCGTCAAATGGTACCAGTTTGGCCGGATTGTCACCTTTAGAAAACCAGCTGGTGTTGAACCACTCGATCATATCTGAATACTGGTAATTACTCTTATTCAATAATGAGTCTGTACCAATTACCTGCTGCGGGATCAGGTAGTTGGGGTAGGAGGAATAATCACCATAAAAGCCATGGCATTTGGAGCAGCGCATTTCGTACACAAGTTTTCCTTCTTTGGCTTTTACCGAATCCACCGGAAATGGATATTTCGGGGGCTCCAGGTTTTTTATGTAAGCAAGTACATCGTCCATGTGTTCATTGACCCTGTTGGCATGAGCAGTATCGTTCACCGTAAGTAAAATGGCACCCATCAGAAATCTTCCAAAATCACCCCTGCCAAATCCACTGTAAAACATGGCGTTCTTTTTTTTCAGCAGCCACCACGCCGGTACATCGGAGGGTATCACTTCTTCCGGCAATTCAGTATTTGAACTGTCACTCCACAATAAGGTGTTCTTATCCCTGTGAGCGATCAGGATAGCAGCCAGCCTGTCTGCCGGATTGACTCCCCTGACTGAAGTGTAGATCTGGCCGCCTATCACTCTTCCCACATCCAGGAACTCTTTGGCGGCCTCGGCTTTCTTTTTGTTCAGCTTCATGTAGCTCGAAAGTAACCCTTCCAGCAGGTTGGAATCAAAACCCCGCGCACTGGTGAAATCTGCGTTGGCATTTCCCAACCCAATGATTAGCCTATCGTCAAAAACCTGTGCATGACACTGAAGGCAGTTTGGCACAACGATCTCTTCGCCATTCGGAGCATTCACCACATTAAAGTCGTGGCGGATACCCGCATTTTTCCCATCTCTTTTCAGCAGGTCTTTGGCACGTCCGAATCCCAGTTTGTATAAAAAAGTCGGCAGACCACTGTTCACGTAATCACCTGTTACTATATACTGGTATCCAGAATCGGGGTTGCCCTCCCGTTGGGGACTTGGAGGGATAAATACCGGATCGTTAGGGTCAGGTTCAACAAGCACATTGAATCCAAAACCTAACAGGCACAACATCAATATCACTACATATTTCTTCATCATCTTTTTCCATAGCGCTCCAGCATTTGTTTCAGGTCGTCAAGTGTATTTATCTCAGAAACCGGTTTGTCTTTTCTCCACCGGTTGATCCTGGGGAACCTGAGTGCCACTCCAGACTTATGCCTGCTGCTGGCAGCAATGCCTTCGAATGCTATTTCAAACACCAGTTCCGGTTTTACTGTTCGCACGGGTCCGAATTTTTCAACGGCATTTCGTTTTACAAAACTATCCACTTCCGCAAATTCCTTGTCGGTCAGTCCTGAATAGGCTTTTGCAAAACTCACTAATTTATCACCATCCCGCACCGCAAAAGTATAATCGGTAAATAAATTGCTTCTTCGGCCATGGCCTTTCTGGGCATAGATCATCACACCATCTATGGTCAGCGGGTCGATCTTCCATTTGTACCAGTCGCCCCGTTTTCTGCCGGTCTGGTATACGGAAGATCTTCTTTTAAGCATTAAACCTTCGCTGCCATGTTCCCTTGCGGTTTCACGCGTTTCTGAAAGCATGGCCCAGCTGTCAAATGCCAATACCGGTGAACAGTGTATCACAGGATGGTTGATCTGCTGGATCATGGCCTCCAGTTTTTCCCTTCTTTCACATAGAGGCCTGTCGCGGTAATCTATGCCGCCCAGTTCAAGGAGGTCGTAGGCAATGAACCCTACCGGAGACTCTTTAAGATGTTTACGGGTGACGTTCTTTCTCCCAATCCTCGTTTGTAAGAGGGCAAATGGCAAAGCCTTCCAGCTGGTTTCATGCTGGTCAATACAAAGTATTTCCCCATCCACGACCGTCCCTGCGGGCATTATGTCTTTTAAAACTGCGAACTCAGGAAATTTTTCAGTCATCAGTTCTTCCCCCCGGCTCCATACAAACAGCCTGTTTTCACGCTGTATGATCTGGCCCCTGATCCCGTCCCATTTCCATTCTGCCTGCCATTCATGGGGTTGGCCGATTTCTCCGGGTTCACTGTCCAGCGCGTAAGCCAGGTAAAAAGGGTAGGGTTTGGAAAGGTCTTTTTGGTCAGGATCACCGCCCAGCAACGCTTCAAATGTGATCTCAAAAGGATCCCACTGGCCACTGATCCTGTGAGCGATTCCTGATGCTTCCTGGCCAAGGGCCTTAGCCAATGCATTCACCATCATTTGCTGGGAAACGCCGATCCTGAAATTCCCTGTGATGAGTTTATTGAATACAAATCTTTCCTCTTTCGACATATTGAGCCAGCTGTTCCTGACCAGGCTTTCCTGTGCTGCTTCGTCTTTTTGTGATAGAGACTGCAATTGCACAAGGTAATGGTGAAGAGAAGCAGATTCTTCCTCTTTTCCCTCACGGTCAGGGATCAGCAGGGCGATGGTTTCTGCCAGGTCGCCAACAGTATGATAACATTCGGCAAATAACCATTCAGGTATACCTGTAATATCCATGCACCATTTCACCATCATGGATGTTTTGATCGTGCGCCGGGGCCTTCTTCCGCTGAAGATCGCGATCACCCACAGTTTATCCTTGTCGTCGGCTGTGGAGAAAAATGAGGAAAGCGCATCCAGCTTATCACTGGTTTTGGTGCTGCTGCCCAGGATCTGCACCAGTTCTGCAAATTTTCTGAATCCGTATGTGGCCTTCCAGCTATTCATTGGCGCTCAGGGAATCTTTTTTCTGTTCCTCATCTTCATCTCCGTATGCCGTTTTCACTTCTTCAGCCTCAATGCCCTGTTCATTCAGGTATCTTGAAAAAACAGCCTGGAAGCCATGGGTCACAAACACTTTTTCGGCACCTGTAGCTTTTACGGCGGATAAAAGTCCATTCCAGTCAGCATGATCGCTTAATACAAATCCTGCATCCGCATTTCTCCTTCGGGCGTTACCCCTTACCTGCATCCATCCGCTGCAGACACCTACTGCATAGGGAGAGAATTTTCTGATCCATGGCGATCCTTCTGCAGACGGCGGAGCAATCACTACCGCGGCTTTCAGTAATTCCTTTGGAGTGTCATCTTGTATCCTGATCACCTCGGGGAGATCAAAGCCCGCGTTGATCAATGCCTGGTGCGTATTCCATATGGCACCATGTACAAAGATCCTGTCAGCCGTTTCTTTTATGGCCTGA
>JAHEFC010000239.1 GCA_024640385.1 Sphingobacteriales bacterium | reverse complement strand
GGCTGATTACGATAAAAATCCGGAGTCGTACCAGATCGACACCATGGAGGTCACAAATAAAACAACGCTGAAGATCCAGCTGGCCAGGGGTGGCGGCTGCGCCATCAGCATCTTCGAATTATGACGCTTAAAAGCGTAGTTTGCATCTTGTTTCCGAAAGGTATAATACTCATACATGCGAAAATTTCTCCTCTTACTGTTCGTTGTGCTGGCCTCGGTATCTGTTAGCCTGGCCCAGAAAACAACTGTTTATATTGTGCGGCATGCAGAAAAAAACATGAACGATATCAATCCAAAAGACCCTGTATTGAACCTTGATGGCTTGAAACGGGCACAAGACCTGGTAAAGTTTCTGGCAAAAGAAGATATTGCCGCGGTATTCAGCACCAATTACCTGAGAACAATTCAAACGGCAGAACCCGTTGCCAAAAAAGCAGACAAAAAGATCATTATTTACGATGCCGGGAAAATTGCCGAGTTGGTTCACCAGGTGACCACTGAGTACAATGGCAAAACAGTATTGATCGTAGGGCATTCCAATACAGTATTGCCCATGTTAAAAGCTTTTGGCGGAACAACAAACGTTACTGAGATCAAGGATAACGAATACAACTACTTATTCAGGGTTACCATAAATAGCGATTCAACATCCACTACAGAATTTCATTATGGGGACTAGACAGGTTCAGTTTTGCCTGTACAGCCAGTTTTGAACTTCCTTGTCTACATCACGGTCCTGGTGACAACCATTGCATTTTTTTGTGAGTAAAGTATAGGCTTCCCTGGCATCTGGCCATGATGATTTCTCCAGTGCACTATGCAATTTTATAATGTTTGGTTTAAGGTCCCGTTCGTAAGACTCCCTGAACGGTTTATCCAGTTTCCTGTGGGCATCGAATTTTGATGCAACGATCTTCAGTACGCTGTCCATTCCCGTTTCCAGCCAAACAGCATCATCCTGGTCCTGTTTCAGAATGGCATCGCCAAGGTTTTCATGATACATGCGCAGATCGATCATATTCTCATCAAGATCCTTCACATTTTTTACATTGTCTCCGCCAAAAGGATTGCACATGGTTGCCAGCAGGAAGAAAAGGATTACAAGAATTGGCAATATTTTCATCATAATGATACAGCAGGTAATATTTTATTTCGGTACCGTAATAAAATAAAATTTATCAAAATAAAGCTGACCAGGGGGGCCAGGGTGATCAGGTAGTAAATGGCATAAGACACGGTAATATCCGGTCCGGTTTTCACAGGTAGTAGAATGCCTTTACCGATGGACCCGTCCGAAAAAATAAACCCCTTGGTGAAGTTCCATCCCCAGTGCATGGCAATAGTTGCGTATAACGAGCCGGTTTGTGTATACCCGAATGCATATAATGCGCCAACAATTCCGGTGATGAAGAAAACGTAGATCATTTGCACAGGATTGCCAAGCACTTCAAAAGAAAACCAATGGTAGATGCCGAATGCAACCGATGAGATCAGAATGGCTTTTAAAACGCCTATTCTTTTGATCAGGATGTAAAATATCACTCCCCTGAAGATCAGCTCCTCGAACAAAACAGATTTCAGGTTCCACCAGATCCCCTCAAACACCAGCCCTGCAGAGAGTTTCGGATTCAATACCCAGTCTTCATTGCCGAAATATTTTCTCAACATATAGGCAGATGCGCTGCAAAGCATGGCAACGATCAGGAAAACCAGGAAATCTTTCAGTCGGCCTACCGTTGGCCGGAGTCCAAGCACGGAAAGGTCCTGCTTTTGAAAATACCAGATAAGTAACCATGAAATAGCCAACTGAACGAGAATTCCGATCATTCCTATTGCTTGAGTTTTACTAGGTCAGGCCATTACGGCAAGCATGTAAAATATTTGCCTTCCCAACTGGTGTTTACCTGATATCTGTATCGCTTTTTCCGCTTCCATTTTAGAGATCCCTCTCGTGAACAACCGCCAAGCGATCTCACCATCTATAACAACGGTGCAGGCGGGCTGATGTTCAAAATCGTAACTAAGGTTCCATTTATCATTTTTACGTACCAGGTACCATGTTCCCCCTCCTTCACCTGTTATCGTAAATTTGATACACTCATTTTCCACCGCGATCGTTTCCCGGTAATGATGAGGAAGGGCACGCATGGATGTGTCAAGATAGGGATAGTAAAATTCTCTTTGATATAGAGGTTCCGTTTTACCCACAGCATACCGTATCTGCTGCTGATGATGCCATTTCTCGGTGTACTCCCTCGCAATATGGAACCAGTTCTCTGACTCTTCTTCACCGGCCCAGGCTACTGAAAATACGGCTTTCCCCTTGGGGTCAAGTTTGCTCCAGATATCGTTATATAATGGACCTGTTATTTCAAGCAGCAAAATGATCAGTTCAGGACTTACCCTTTGCATAGCGTTCACCCAATCTGCATTTATATTATTCAGGAAACTGACCAGCTGTCTGTACGAATCTATCTTACCGGCATTCACACCAACGTAATGATCCCTGAACATTGAAATGGCCCTTATGTTGCCGTCCAGCAAATGCGCAGCGACATCTTTTACCTTCCAGAGTGGAGCAAGCGTTTGCCTTTCCCAATCTTCTTTTGATAAGGACCTGAGTAATGAAATGAGCTCAGTATCCAGTTTGGGGAAAAGGTCAATTGTTTCTATGATCAGCGGATGTTTCATTTCAATGCTCCTTCTTATTAACTGTATTTCTGAACATATTGTAAGAAAATATGATCGGTACCAATACCATCAATAATGTAATGGCAAAGAACAAGAAAAAAAGCAGTTTCCCGTCAAACACCAATGCCGATAACAATTGCGCTGCTCCTCCCGCCATCCACCATTTACCGGCAAGCTTATGTGTTGCAGTCCAGTTATCGCTGTTTTCCAGGGTCCATGGCAGGCGGAAACCGGCGAAATAATTTTGTTTGAGCCTGGGCATGAACAGTCCCAATGCAGCAAAAAAGATACCCAGGAAAATGAAGATGACCTTATTCATAGACAGATCCTGGTGCACGGTATTGAATAGTATTGTAAGGCTCATCAGGTTCATGAATGCAACTATAAGTATGGCAAACTGCCTGAATATGGGATCCTCTGCGTTTCCGTATCGCTTGGGGTCGAACTTCCGAATATTTGACAATAGCAGGTAAACGAATAAGCTCATGCCGCCCATGATCGCAGGCAACATGAATATGCTTTGTTTTTTGCCCCATGCATCGGGCTTGCCGTCAATGCCGAAATGGGTGGGAATGGTATCCGGTAACCCCGGCCACAGATAAGCTGCATACCCAAATGGAAGCAGGATAAGCAAAAAGACGACCAATAATGAAGTGGATCTGGCTGTCATAAAGAGTTTGTTACTTGAACAATAGTATGAACAAAGAACCGGTAATCATGATCACCGACCCCACAAGTTTCTTGATCAATCCGCCTTCCTGGAAAATCTTGTAACCCAAAAATACTGAGATCAGGATGGAAATCTGAAATAACGCCAGCGCTTCGCCCACGGGCATATTCTTAAAACTATAATTGGTAGACGCCGTCATCAGGGCGATGGATGCGCATAGAGCCAGGTATTTCCAGGCGATAGGCCTGGTCATACTCCTGAAATAATATCCGGCATTTATCCCGTTCAACAGGCAAATGATATAAGAGAACAGGGCTCCAAATACGCACCAACTGACAAAAGCCATGGTAAGATCTGAGCTTTGTATGATCTTCTTGTCAAAAACTGCCTGTATGCCTGTGAGTACCAGTGCCGCGATCCGGAATTTAATTGCAGGTTGTTTGAGGATCGCCCAGCTGAATTTTTCCTGCCCGGTACTCAGCACAAAATAACTGCCCGCTATGATCAGCAACACACCGATGAAACCCCAAAGATTGGGCAGTTCCCCGATCAAGAGGAACGCAAAGATGATCCCGATCACCGACTTGTAAGCATTAATGGGGCCCAGCACAGAGAGATCGCCTTTCTCAAGGGCCTTGATGATAAATGCATTCCCGAAAGCTCCAGCTATCCCGCCCAGGATAGAATAGATCCAGAAAGCACTGTTGAGTTCTGTGATCGAATGGCCTCTTAGTAAAAACAAACTGCAGAGCGATAACACCAGGTAAGACAGGAAATTGACAAACAGCGGATGTTGCAGGCTTAAAGTAAGGTTCTTCTGTATAACATTGGATATCGGATTTGAAATGATCCGTATGGTTACTGCTGCTAATAATAATATTTCAGAGGTCAAATTTCATGATATTAATTTCCTGAAGCAGACGCTATTCTCCACTCCTTTATACTGTCCGTAGTTTTCTGTGATATGATACCCGGTATGTGTATAAAGCTGTATGGCCTCGGGCTGATTTCTACCGGTCTCAAGCACCAGGCTTTTATATCCGAGCTCCGCAGCCCATTGCTCCAACTCGGTCAATACACCTTTCGCCAGGCCCATTCTCCGCCTGCTTTCAATTACATACATCCTTTTCACCTCTGCCGAGTCCTGTTCAAATGCTTTAAAGGCACCGCAGGCAACTGGTATTTCATTATCGTAAACTACGATGACGTTCCTGATAGAAGCGGTTTTATTGAACTGGGCGTAAAATGCATGATCATCCCCGTCCCGGACCTTCAGATCCGCATCGAGCAGTTTTACCAGCTCAACAAAATCATTATTCTCAGAATTAGTGCGTAGGTATCTGATCATTATCTGTTTTATTCAACTGCTTGCTTTTACCGATCCAACCAAGGTGAGTATGATCAAAACTATCAAAAAATTTCAGCCCATACCCAGCTGCCCTGTCAAAAGTAGAATGTGCCATAAAGATCAGGCCGATCTGGGTGATCAGGGTTTGTCCGGTCAAATACCCGATCAGTACCAGAATGCCAAGTATACCACGATGATGCGCGATATTGTAAGCTATGGTCCCTGCTTTTTTTGAAACCAGGTAAAATAGAAATGAAAGATCAGGAACGAAAAACATGGCCAGGAAGAATCCCCATTTGCCTTGATAGAATTGAAAGTAAAGCCCGGAAAACAATACCAACATCACGAGCTCTTCCAGTTTAATGATCCATCTCATGTAATACGCTCTCCAAAATTGATGATGTTACCACTATTATCCAGGATGCTGAACTGCCGCATGCCCCAGGGTTGGTCTTTCAGGGGGCCATTGGGATGGACAATATTCAGTTTCTGGCATTCTTCATACAACTTACTGATATCACTCACTCTCACATAACATCCCGTTTGCTTGGGAATTTCCGGGTCATCACATTTCCAGAGGTGTATTTCTATATTATCCCTGCTGCACATCAGGTATTCTTTCCAGTTACTGTTGCACTCAAATCCGAGATTCTGGTAAAATAACACAGATTCATTGAGGTCAAGGAACGCAAGAATGGGAACTGCTTTTTCTAGTGGCATATTTAACTTTTTAATCGGGATTCATCCGGAAAATCCAGGGTTGACCCTCTTTTTATAAATTATCGAAAAGTTTAATAAATTAATGCTGTTTCAACATCAATAGTTTGGTTCAAATGTTTATTTCAGACAAACCAGCGTCTTTATTAATTAACTTGTCGATCCATTTTAAAACTGAACAAAACTTTCGTATGAAACGGATCCTTACCGTATTTGTCATGTCTTTTTTATCCTTACATATACTCGCACAACAAAACACCAAGGCCGATGTGATCTTCAAACTGAGTGGTGAAGAGGTTAAAGCCAAGGTCACCGAGATAACAGATACTGAAGTTAAATTCACCTATGTGGGGGAATCGGTAGTATATACACTTAAGAAATCAGAGATCTTCAAGATCAATTTCGCCAGCGGAAGAACCGAAGTGTATACTAAACCCGCAGCCCCCGCGGAATCGGCGCCAGCCCCTGCCCCTGATGCCGCGCCAGCCACCACCGCTGCTCCACAGGCCGCCCCGTCATCAGAGAGCAGGAACAAAATTGCCATCCTCCCCTTTTCTTACCTCAGAGACGGTCAGAGAACAGTGGATGAACTCAGCGAAAAAGTGCAAAACGAAGTTTACCTGTATATGAATAAACATGCAGGCATATACTCCTATCTAGAGCCTCGCACCACCAATGCCCTGCTGATCAAAGCTGGTGTAACCGCTGAAAGTATTAAGGGTTTTACCATGGATGAATTGTGCAGGATACTGGGTGTGGAATTCA
>JAHEFC010000238.1 GCA_024640385.1 Sphingobacteriales bacterium | reverse complement strand
CCTGGAGAAGTTTGACCTATTGGGAGCTGCAACCTATGAAGAAGATTGGGTGAGGCTTTTATCTATTTTTTTTTAGTGTGCTGGCCGGTTAACAAGTTAGCCGGGGAGTGCAATAGATAAACATGATAGAGATTGATCCAAGGGCAAAAACTCAGATGGCTTTCTAAAAATTTGGTACTACAGTCTCGAAACAGATTGAGTTGAGAACGAAAACCCGCAACTCCATCACCGACATGACCGGAAGCAATGGATTCAATTCAGGAGCCGCGGCTTCCCACCCGTTATTTTAAGGATGAAAGGAAACGGCTCTTACTTATTTATCTCATGCACTCTCCGGTTAGCATACTAACCGGCCAGCACACGGAAATCAGATCGACTCGCTATTGATCTTCTTTTCCGGATCCATCATATAGGTCACCAGCGCTCCGTCACTATACAACTCCACTACCCGGAAGCCACGGTATTTTACGCCCCAGCTACCGCCGATATGGCCATCGAAGATGTAGGGAATATTATCATTCCAGATAATGCTGTCCTTATCATGTTCATGGCCATGGAAAACAGCCCGGAGGTTGGCCTGCTTTTTCACCATCTCAATAAAGGGTTTGGATTCAATGGCATTGGCCGTGAATTTCACCGGCGGGATATGAATGAAGAGCAGGATATGTTTGATGGATGCATATTCGCGGAACTTGCTTTCCAGCCAAACCAGGTCAGGAGGCAGGTACTCCCCTTTCTCATTAGATGTACTTGCAAACAGCATAGCGATCTCTCCTTTGCGGATATCATAATTCAACGGACGGTTCCATGCCGCCTCCCATTGCTGGGGGTTGGCCTTATCATGATTGCCCTGGGTAACATAATAGGTCATTGGCAAACCATCCAATATCTTTTTCGCTTCCCCGAAATAACTGATATCGTCATGCACAATATCTCCATTGATCACGGCAAATTCAAATGGCGATGCTTTATGCTGCAATTTGATTCGATCTACTGCTGTTTCCAGGTACTCACGGTACGGTGTCTCTTTCTGCCCATAGTGACTATCTGACCCGATCACAAACCGCATCACCCTCTTCTTCCTGTTGTTGGACAAATAATCGGCAGCCAAAAGGGTTTTCCCGTTCAACAGAACCAATGCAGCGGACAAGTTTGCAATAAAACGGCGACGATCCATAGTAAAGGAGCTTTTGCAATCAAGTTAAAGATTAAATTGTACAGAGAATTCCTTAACAACGATTTTATGACCCCATCTTCCCGTCGCCGTTTCATCCGCCAGTCGGCCCTGGCCGCCGCTTCTTTCATCATTGTACCACGTTATGTTCTCGGCAAAGGCTATACTGCTCCCAGTGATATGTTCGGGTTAGGATTTATAGGCAACGGGAAACAAGCGAGGGGGCTTTTGAACCAGTTTAAGAAACAACCCGTACGCATCATAGCAGGCGCAGAAGTAGACGCCACCAAACTGAACCTGTTCAAGACCCTGGCGGAAAAAGCCTACGCTGAAGCCACTGAAAAAACACCCACCGGAGGTTTTAAAGGATACCCCGACTATCGGGAACTCCTTGCCAATCCCTCAATAGATGGCGTAGTCATTGCTACTCCGGACCATTGGCATGCCTACCAGGCCGTCAAAGCAGCTGAAGCAAAAAAACACATCTACCTGGAAAAACCGCTCACCAGAACTTTAGTAGAAGGGCGTGCAGTGGTCAATGCAGTCAAAAAGAATAAGGTAGTACTCCAGACCGGCAGTATGCAAAGATCCTGGAAGAATTTCCGTTCCGCCTGTGAATTAGTACGCAATGGATATCTGGGAAAGATCAAAGAAGTTTTAGTGAACGTTGGCGATCCGGCCATCCCCTGCAACCTGGTGGAAGAAGTGAAACCTCCACATCTCGACTGGGAAGGATGGATCGGTCCTGCGGTTTATCACCCCTTCAATGCAGAGCTTTCTCCACCTGTTGAAAAAGACATTTTCCCCAACTGGCGTAAGTACCGTGAATATGCCGGCGGTATATTGTCTGACTGGGGTGCCCATATGTTCGATATTGCACAATGGGGATTGGGTATGGATGAGACGGGTCCCGTTCAATTCAACCCGCCCAAAGAACCCGCCGCCGTCCGGGGCCTGGAGATGGTCTATGCCAATGGTGTGGTGTTAAAACATATTGATTTTGGCAGGGGATTCGGAGTACGATTCATTGGCGAAAAAGGGAGCATCGATATTTCAAGAGAATATTTCGACAGCAATCCTGCAAATATTGCTACGGCCACAATTCAGCCGGGAGAGACAAAACTCTATGTTTCTGATGATCATTATGCAGATTGGTTGAATGCATGCAAGAACGGAACCCAACCCATCTGCCCGGCAGAAACAGGGCATCGCTCCAATTCGGTTTGTGCCCTCGCAAACATTGCCTATGAACTTAGAAGGCCACTCAAATTCGATCCCGTCAAAGAGACATTCAATAGCGATAAAGAAGCCAACAACCTTCTGCAACCGCGTTTCCGGAAAGGCTGGAAGATTTAAACCATCAGATCCTGCTATAAAAAAACAATGAGGTCATGAATATCCTTGAATATGATAAAAGAAAAAGGCAGTCATTTTTTGACTGCCCTTAACTACCAATGATCTGATTTCATTGATTCAAGCCAGTTGATCAATCTTCAATTTGCAATAACTGCTGGTTTCACACTCTTCGCGTCAGCAATCTTGCTCCTGCCTACTGCTCTGGCCTCTTCATCATCCAATACCATCACTGTCTGGATATCAAGAACACTGTTCCAATTCAATGCCCAGCTAGCAACCGCTTGCGCATCATCTGACTCACAAATTGCAACTCCTGTAAACTGGGCAAGATCATGCCATCGGCCAATCAATTTGATCTTATCACCTGTATCCCTTTTATCATCCTCAGGGGTCATCTGGGAAAAGGCATTAAAAACGGTCTGTCTCTTGTCTGGGTGCACTCGCCATGTTACCATAAATTTCATAACTACCTCCTGGTATTTTAATGTAAAAAAATAATCAGCATGCTGATTTGTCACTTATAAGTTAGAAAGATATTCTCGACATTCCTCTCAAAGGGATGCTAGTATTAATGCACATATGAATTAAAAAGCCCTCCCCAATTCTGGTGAGGACTGCAGATATCAACTCGATTATGATGAAGATGCTTCTCTTAGCTGTTCATCTATTGCATTCTCCGGCTGGCACATTAACCGGCCAGCACACCAGATCAACAGCATCCCGCCGGGCCACAGCTTCCGGCCTGCACTGGCAGGGGTGCAGCGTTCTGAATTTCTTCTTCTGTAGCTTCACGGACAGCAGATATACGGATGGTATAATGAAGTGTTTTACCAGCCAGCGGATGATTGGCATCAACCACTACGTGATTTCCTTTATGGGCGATCACAACTCCTTCGGTGCCGTCAAATAATTGAATAAATTCTCCTTCTTTCAGAGACTCAGGATCATCCACATCTTCTATTGACACTTCCAGCAGAAGGCTTACTTCCCTGGGACCATAGGCTTCCTCGGGAGGGATCACAACATCGATAACATCGTCTTGTTTCAATCCGGTCAATGCATGCTCGAGCCGGGGGAGAATATTTCCCGCGCCATGAAGATATTCTTCCGGATCATAGCCTTCATTGCTGATGATCAGGTTACCTACTTCATCCTTCATCACATAATTGATGGACACTATTTTATTTTTTTCAACCAGCATATCAGACTGAAATAACTAATTTTTGATCTTTAGTAATGTTAAGATTTTTTTCGAAATTCACTACACACCTGCCCTGTATCTGTGTAAAAGTTGAAACAATATCCTGCCCAGACAGCTTTACCTGAATACGGTGAATATTGACCGGGCATTCAAAAGAAAAGCTGTTCAGTGCCAGTTGCCCATACTTCAGATGCAATTCCGCAGTGAACCGTTGGCCTTTCTTTTCCTGGGAATAGGTGCCCCAGCCAGACGCTGATACAAACGGAGCTTTGAATTTTTCAGCACCGAGTTTCGGTGCAAAAGCCATATACCCCTTCGGCCCGTGATATTCATACCCGCATGCAGTGATGAATGTGCCATAGCTTGCCATGGCCCGCGCATAATGGTCGCTGCATTCGATCTCATTGAAAGGATTTCTTTTGGCCGCATGATAGCGGTCGTGGATCATCCGCGTGATCACCAGCGATTCGTCGATCATTCCTTCCGCCATCATGTGCGCCGCCACCTGGTGTTCAAAGCCGCTCATACATTCGTGGAAATATCCTAACTGCCAGGTCACATTCTCACCATATGGCTTCGGCTCATTGGCTGGATTGGTATTCATCACCAGGCCGCCTTCCCCCGGCAATGCATATGGTCTTCCCCCGGGCCTGTCTTTGATGTATGGGCCAACATCCGGTGTGAAATTATATTTCCAAAGTGCTTTCAATGCAGAGATCGTTTTTTCTTTGTCCAGCACCCTCCCAATTCCCACCTGGTAGGCCCAGCTCTGACCATATACCTGGTCGATATGACATGTATTGTAAGATCCAAGCTTCGCCCTGCCCTTTTCTGCATCTGGCTTGTGTATAAAATATTCACCATTGAAAAGTTTCTCCTCCATATTTGCCTTCCCTCTGCGCACATACTCCCCGCAGGCCTTGGCAAAATCAACATCATTCATTTCCAATGCCATCAACTCACCCGCCTTTACCGCAGCTATACAAAGTCCTACCAGCCAGGCGATCTCACCATCCCAAACGGCATCAAGCGTGTTCTCTATAGGGGTGTCTTCCATCCCGTCTTTGTTCCTGTCCTGGTCCATCACCCATTGCGTAGCAAGCCTGATCTTTTCCCAGTTATTCTTCAGAAACCCTGCATCGGCATTCATCTGGTGTTCACGATATATACGAAGAATAGTGCCAGCCTGGCCATCAATAGCAGGGCCCTTCACCACTTCACCGCGGTACCACATCATGCCATTCGGCTGCAACGACAAACCCAGGTCCACTCTTTCACGGGTATCCCTTTCTACAGCCGGAAATATCCTACCCATGGCCTGGGCATATTGCCACACGTGCATGCAGGTGCCTTCACAACATCCTACACCTTCCCATGCATAAAAACGACCTGAATCAAACCGGTGGGCCGTAGTTGTTGCAAGCGCGGAAATGTTCAAAAAACTTCTCTCCAGCAACCACCATGGCAGGCTTGAATCGTACCAGGTAGTCTTCCAAAGCCTGCTTTCCGATGATAGCTTTGGGAAATCAGCCATCACATAACTGGTTACTTCAGCCGCAGATTTAAACCATCTGCTGTAATACCTTCCTTTATCCTGAATAGCTTTATTCAGACGGAGGTTGGGGAACTGCCACGCATACACGAAATCAGAAGAGGCTGTTGCCGATGGCTTTATGACATGTTTGGTTAAAACCGCAGCAATCAATTGCTCACTGCATTTTTTTTCAATTTCCTGGCTGGATCGCAAATCAAATGACTGGTCTGAGACCGGCAGGCTGAAACCTGTGATCAAGGTTGCATCACGGTTTACAGCAGCAATGGCCATGGTCCCGAAATCCGCTTTGTGCTCTTGTTCGGGGTCAGCATTGGTTTTTACACTGCATTCAACAGATCTGCCTGCAACACGATTAACATGGATATCATCTTCCCTGGCTGACCGGATTGAAGTCTTGTTTTCAAGCCATCCAATAATATCAAGACTGATCTCCGCGTCTGAACGGTTGGTCATCGTGAAGGAATATATGGTACAAGGCAGACCTGAATTTTTATCGTCCAGTGGAATGAAAGGAGAATAGATGTCTGCGTAAAGATCGAGTCTGAGGCTTTTGTCTACATAATGCACCCGGGCTATTGGATAGGTTGCTTCGAAGATGATCTCATCCCAATCTGTGGCCTCCATCTTTTTGACCAGGGTTCTGCCGTTTGTCCTGATCCGGAATGCAAATCCCTGTTCAACTGGCCGGATATCTTTTGCTGGCTGTACATAGGCCGAGCCATCCCTGGGTCTCACTTTTTTACCCACATGAAGGTCTGATCCCCAGTCAATGGTTTTGGGATCAATACCTTCCTGGTTGGCATTGAATATATCCCAAAGCCAGAGGCGACCATCACCTCCTAGGTATAAGGTACCAGTGCAGATGCCCCCTACCGGCATGCCGATATATCTCAGTTCGTTCTTCGATTTGAAATA
>JAHEFC010000022.1 GCA_024640385.1 Sphingobacteriales bacterium | reverse complement strand
GATTCGGTGGTCGCGACAGTTTGCAGATCTACTATTCTAAAAAACTGAAAGGCATCTGGCAGAAGCCCCAACTTGCTCCATTTGCAGATCGAAGATTCAAGCAAATAGATCCATTTGTGTCTCCTGATGGCAGAACTATTTTGTTCAATTCCAATAATAATGCAGCTGGTGATTTTGATGTCTTTGCTGTTTATCTCACGCCCGGTGGATGGTCTTCGCCAAGGCGCCTAGGCGAAGAGATCAATACATCCAGTAGTGAGTTTTATGCTACAATGTCGTACACCGGCAATATATATTTCACCAGGCGGAACAAAGACAATGATATCTATGTAAGCAGATACATCAATGGAAAGTATCAGCCACCAGTGCTTTTGGATTCCGTCATTAATGCAGGCAACGAGTCGAATCCTTATATTTCTCCTACCGAAGATTACCTCATCTTTTTCTCTGATCGAAAAGGTGGTTTCGGCGACACCGATCTCTATATCAGTTTCAATAAGAAGGGTAAATGGAGCATTCCCCAGAACCTTGGAGATAAAGTGAATACCCCAGTGTCTGAGTTCTGCCCTGGTGTTGACATCAAAAACGAACTGTTTTATTTTTCCCGGACTGAGCTGGTAGGGAAGCAAAGAGTTGAAAATATCTACTTCATTAAGCTGAAAGAACTTAACTTGCCCGATCTGAAAAATTCAGCCAGGTATTAATAATTTTATCCAATGAGATCATCCCTCTTAGTAATTTGGTTACTCTGTATTATTTCTGTTTCTGCCCAGGAAAATCTTCCCAAAGACTATCTGAGTGCCGGCTTCCATAAAGGAAGACGCGATGAACTCCGGAAGCGGATGCCCGAGAATTCGGTGGTGGCCATTTTTGCATACCCAGAACGTGTTTTTTCAAGGGACGTGAGTTATACCTATCATCCGAACCCGGATCTTTATTATTTCTCCGGATATAAAGAAGCGGAATCCATGTTGCTGATATTTAAGGAAGACCAGAAGATCGGCGACAAAACCTTCAACGAGGTATTTTTTGTCAGGCAAAGAAATCCGATGGAAGAGGTCTGGACAGGCAGGCGGCTTGGCGTAGAGGGCGTGAAAAAACAACTTGGATTCCAGGAAGTATATAATAGCGGTGAGTTCAAAAACTTTTCGCTTGATCTGTCGAAATACAATCTTATATACGACAGGATGCCGGATGATATCGGTGCAGGCATGCTGTCTTCTTTGATGAAATCATTTAAAGAAAAAGGAAATGTCAAAGAGCCGGCCAGTAAACCACTCATGGGCGCTTATTCGGCAATAAGAAACACTACTCCCCAATCTCTTTCGAGGAGGGTGAATCAGATCAAGGGAATGATCGCGAACAGCGGAGATGAGGTGTTAAAAAATGATCCTATTGTAAATGAACTGATAAATAAACCGGATTCTGTAACCCTTGTTTCCGTGCAGCAGAAACTGAAGAGCTATAATTTCCCTTCGGAAGACTATAACAGGCTGGTTGCAGGATTAAGGGAGATCAAAACACCTGAAGAACTCGCGCTGCTGCGTAAGTCATCTTTTCTTTCAGCAGTTGCTCATGCAGAAGTAATGAAAGCGATCCAGCCAAATATGTCTGAAACAGAACTCCATGGGCTGTTTATGTATGTGCATAAGAAATATGGTGCTGAAGATGAAGGCTATCCCCCGATCGTAGGTGCCGGTGGCAATGGTTGCATTCTGCATTATACAGAGAACAATGCTACTAAACTGAATAATCAGCTCGTTTTAATGGACGTTGGGGCTGAGTATCACGGATATTCTGCTGACGTGACCAGGACCGTGCCGGCCAATGGTAAATTCACTCCGGAACAAAAGGCCATCTATGATCTGGTTTACCAGGCCCAGGAGGAAGTGTTCAAGTTATGCAAGGAAGGAACTCCATTCAGGGATCTTAATATAAGAACTACGGAGGTTTTGACAGAAGGATTACTCAAGCTTGGTATCATCAAGCAGAAATCGGAAGTGTCTTTATATTATATACACGGCGTGTCGCATCACCTGGGACTTGATGTGCACGACAAATCCATCACACCCACGCTTAAAGAAAATATGGTGATCACAGTTGAGCCCGGGATCTATATACCTAAAGGCAGTGCCTGCGATCAGAAATGGTGGGATATCGGGGTAAGGATCGAAGATGATGTGATCATTGGCAAAACCTCCTGCGAAAATATCTCAGCCGCTGCTCCACGTAAATCGGAAGATGTGGAGAAAGCCGCGGCGAAAAAGTCAGTAGTGAACGATATGGTTCTTCCCGCAATGAAATAAATTCCAATGCTTCGTTTTATCCTGATTGATATAGATGCAGGCGCAAATGAACAGTTTACAGGTAACCCTGATTGTGAACCAATTGTTGCTGTGTTCAAAGAGCATTACAGGAAAGTGGGTTTTGAACTGCCATGGGTGGCCTATTTTTTCGCTAATGAACATGGTGAACTGATCGGAGGAGGTGGTTTCAAAGGAGCTCCAAGGCAAGGTAAAGTCGAAATCTCTTACGGCACATTTGAACAGTACCAGAAGCAAGGCGTGGCTACTGAGATCTGCAGGGAACTGGTAAAACTGGCGCTGGAAACCGATCCTTCCGTGTTGATTACTGCAAGAACCCTTCCCGATAACCTGGCTTCCATGCGGGTGCTTGAAAAAAACGGATTTGTAAACCAGGGGCTGATCCATGACGAAGAGGATGGCGAGGTGTTCGAATTTGTCTTTGACACAAAGACGCGGAGATAAAGTCAGGAGACGCAGAAGATTTTGCTGTTGTGGTTATGATCTCACAGTTTTTCGTAGCTTAAGCTTATCCAAAACATTAAGTATGAAGATTCTGATCCAGGTCATTTCCCTTTTGTTGTTAGTTTCTGCATGTAATACAAGTACAAAAGAAGGGTCTACTGCAACAACTCCATCTTATTTAACCTACAGCAAAGAAGATAAGTTCGCGGGGGGGATAAAGATGATCCCCATCAAAACGCCTAAAGGTGAATTCCGGGTATGGACAAAAAAAGTTGGCAACAACCCCAAAATGAAAGTACTCCTGCTTCACGGAGGACCCGGCGGAACGCATGAATTTTTTGAGTGTTTTGACGGCTATCTCCCGGAAGAGGGGATCGAATATATTTATTACGATCAGCTGGAATCTTATTACAGTGATCAGCCCAATGATTCCACATTATGGACTATTGAGCATTTTGTGGAGGAGGTGGAACAGGTAAGGCAGGCCCTCGGATTGAATAAGGATAACTTTTACCTTCTTGGGCAGTCATGGGGTGGCATACTGGCCATGGAATACGCTTTGAAGTACCAGAACAATCTTAAAGGACTCATCATTTCCAATATGATGTCTAGCATACCTGAATACAATAAATATGCACAGGAGGTGCTTGGGCCCCAAATAGATCCTGCTGTGTTGAAAACGATCAAGGATATCGAAGCCAAAGGAGATTTTGCGAATCCAAAATACGAAGAGCTTGTTACCGAACACTTCTACACCAAACATGTGGTTCGGATGCCGGTGGAAAAATGGCCGGAACCAGTGGTGCGTGCATTCAAGCACCTAAGCAAAGGTATCTACGTATATATGCAGGGCTATAGCGAGTTTGGCGTTACCGGCAATGCATCTTTGAAAAACTGGGATCGTTCGAAAGACCTTGTCAATATCACCGTACCAACCCTGGTCATAGGTTCAACATTTGATACTATGGACCCCAAACATATGGAGTGGATGTCTAAGCAGGTGAAAAAAGGAAGATTCCTGCTTTGTCCCAATGGCAGCCACTGCTCCCAGTTCGATGACCAGGAGACCTATATGGGCGGTGTGATCAAATTTGTGAAAGACGTTGACTCAGCTAAATTTCAGTAATAGCATGTTCAGTGAATACAAAAAAATAGTTTATTTAGCTGCTATCCTTGCCGGAATCGGTGGAATGGCAGGTGGTGCCTGGGGGCCTGTCAATATTGGTTTGTTGTATTTTCTCCTAGGTGCAATATTTGGATTCTTTTGGCCGAGGGAGCAATGGCGTTGGGGACTGTATATAAGCCTTCCAATTGCCGGTTTAGTGACTTTAAGTATTTTATTTTCAGGTTTTGGTGGTGATCTTAAGGGAGATATATTTTTTGTTTCAGCCATTCTTGCTGGTTCAACAACAGGGAGTTTTGTGGGATCGTATATAGGTAAAAAATCCATCAAGGTATAATAAGATAAAATTGGGATACATGAAATATTTGATTTTATTTTTAGCGGCATTGAAAATTTCATCATCTGTATACAGCCAGGAGCTGAAAATCTCTTCAATTCCCTTTCAATTATACTGGAAGAATACCCCCGAATCCTTTTCAATTAAAGACAACACAATAACCATAGTTGCGGGTGAAAAAACGGATATGTTCCGCGATCCCAACGTCACCTACAATACTGACAATGCTCCCAAGCTGATGTTCAGGCCAGATGAGAATTTTGTGTTATCAGCCGCAATTGAACATGGTTTCATCAATAAATGGGATGGAGGCGCCATTGTGTTCAGGGCCGACAGCCTGAACTGGGTCAAGTTCTGTTTTGAAAAAGATTATACCGGTGCCAGGAGGGTGGTGAGTGTTGTTACAAAAGATATTTCGGACGACTGCAATTCTGTTGAGATCCCTGCTTACAAGGTATATTATAAGATCGCCAGGGCGGATAATGTGATCACTTTATACTATTCGGCTAACGGCTCAAAATGGTTCCTGGTAAGGCATTTCCAGTTTAATGCCAAAGGGCCATATGAACTGGGATTTCTTTCCCAGTCGCCAACTGGTAAGAGTTGCACAGTTAAATTCAGTGACATTAAATATTCCGGCACAAAGATCAAGGATCCATATGCAGGAGAGTGACAAAAAATAAAATGGAATACAGGATTCTTGGCAATACATCCCTGAACATCAGCCGGATCGCATTCGGTTGTATGTCGTTAAAACCTGGCTCAGCCGATAATGAAAAACTTTTAAAGGATGCGGTAGCGGCCGGCATCAATTATTTTGACACGGCCGATCTGTATAACAACGGTGCCAATGAAGAGATCGTAGGAAAGGCGCTGAAAGGATGCAGGTCGGATGTGTTCATTGCTACCAAAGTGGGTAATCAGTTAAGGGCAGATGGAAGCGGGTGGGACTGGAATCCTGCAAAAAAATATATACTTGAAGCAGTTGAGAAAAGCCTGCAAAGGCTGCAGACTGATCATATAGACCTTTACCAGTTGCATGGAGGAACTATGGAAGATCCTATGGATGAAACAATCGAAGCCTTTGAACAACTGAAACAGCAGGGCAAGATCCGATATTATGGTATATCATCCATCAGGCCCAATGTGATCAGGGAGTGGGTGAAACGTTCCGGTATCAGCACTGTGATGATGCAGTATAGTTTGCTCGACAGGAGGCCGGAAGAGGAATGCCTGCAGCTTCTCTTGACAAATAATATAGGCGTACTGGCCCGCGGGTCATTGGCGCAGGGACTGCTGGTCAATAAGCCCCCTAAAGATTATCTTGGAAGAACGGCAGAGGAAGTGAGATCTATATCAACGATGATGAATGGACAATCCATTCCCGCATCCGCACTGGCCCTACAATTTGTATTACATCATCCTGCCATTTCTGCTGCCGTTGCCGGTATCAGAACTGGTGAGCAATTGCAGGATGCCTTGAGTGCCATCACGCTTCCATCTTTGTCTGATGACATGTATAGACTTATGAAGCAGGCATCCGCGCCCAATTTTTATACTGACCATCGCTGATGATTAAAAACAGAACCATCTTGCTGTTGCCGGTTGCAGGAGTGATCATTTTCATACTGTTATATTGGCTGGCTACTCTTTATTATCCAGGCGGGTCCCAGGCAGATCACCAGGAACCCGGTTTTAGTTGGAAAGATAATTATTGGTGTAATCTGCTCGACAAAACCGCGATCAATGGTTCGGACAATGCAGGCAGGCCATTTGCGCTGGCTGGAATGCTTGTGCTGGTGGTTAGTCTTTCGATATTTTTCCTGGCAGTACCTTTTAACGTGGATATTCCAACGCGATTAAAGCGAATGATCAGCTTTGCCGGTCTCGCTTCTATGGTGTCGGTGCTATTTCTTCAAGCAGGTTCTCATGATTTCATACTCAATATGGCCGGCGTTTTCGGCTTTGTTGCATTTGGAGGTATGGTATCTATTTTACTTAGAATGAAATGGTATGGGTTGGCTATATGGGGGTTTATTAACCTGTTCCTGGTTGCTTTAAATAATCTCCTCTATTATAATGAGGGTTGGATCGGTTTGCTGCCCATCGTGCAAAAGATCACGTTTCTCTGCTTCTTAATTTGGATAAGTTCGATATGTTTGAGGGTGTACAGAGTGATGGGAGTAGGCCGCATCGGACAATAATGCTTTTTCATATGAAAAAAAAATCAGGTCTTTTTGCTACAGGTGTTTTTCTCTTTTTGCTGTTCCAGTTTCATGTTGTGCTGGCGCAGGGCATCAGTGCTTATACCAAGAGCTCATTCATGATACCGATGAGGGATGGCACTAAATTATATACCGTAGTGTACACGCCAGTTTCAGACGGCTCTTATCCTTTCCTGATCCAAAGGACACCTTATGAAGCTGAAACAGACAGTGGATACAGTCCGCTGAAAAATCCCTCTCAGAAGGAAATGGCGGGAGAGGGGTATATTTTTGTTTACCAGGATGTGAGGGGTAAATATAAAAGTGAGGGCAATTTCATTATCCACGCACCAATAACACATACCAAAAAACCGGGTACTGTTGATGAAAGCACTGATACTTACGATACGATCGACTGGCTGGTAAAGAACATCAGGAATAATAATGGGAAGGCTGGGATCTATGGTATTTCATACCCGGGCTGGCTCGCTCTGGTAGGCGCAGTGGATCCCCATCCTGCATTAAAAGCATCTTCAGAGCAGGCTTGTATGGGCGATCTGTTTCTGGGCGACGATTTTCATCACAATGGAGCTTTCAGGCTCAGCTATGGATTTGAGTATACTTACAGCCTGGAAAGCAACAAGGAAGGGATTGAATTCCCTTTCCCTCAGTTTGATGTGTATAACTGGTACTTAAAACTGGGTTCTTTGAAAAATGTGAATGAAAAATATTTCAAAGGCAAGATCCCCACCTGGAACAGTTTTGTAGAGCATCCGAACTATGATGGTTTCTGGAAGACTAATTCCACCCTGGACTATGTAAGAGGTCCTGAAGTGCCACAGTTACATGTAGGCGGATATTATGACCAGGAAGATGTTAATGGACCCCAATTGATGTATAGTCATATGGAAAAGAAAGATTCAGCAAACAGAAATTACATAGTTCTTGGTCCCTGGAATCACGGTCAATGGGCAAGAGGTAGTGCCGAGAGCCTGGGCCAGATCAGGTTCGACAGCAAAACAGGGGCAACATTTTTGAGCTTACAGAAAAAATGGTTTGACTATTGGTTAAAAGGAGTTGGCGATGGCAGGTTTGATGAAGCCAACTGCTTTCAAACCGGTTCCAATGTATGGAAGCAGTACAGCAGCTGGCCACCTCGGGAGGCAGAAATAAGGAACCTCTACACCCATGAAAACGGGACCTGCAGTTTTGAAAAACCCAAAGCAGAAAAAGGTTCGGTGAGTTATATTAGCGATCCGGCGAAGCCGGTTCCGTACAGGGAACTGCCTATTGAAATGACCTATGGCTATGGCAGCCGGTGGGGCAAATGGCATGTGGACGACCAGCGTTTTGTAAGCACCCGGCCGGATGTGCTGGTTTTCACAGCCGACAGCCTGACCCAGGACCTCACCATTACAGGAAGTACCAAAGCGCATATTTTTGTTTCCACTACAGGGACAGATGCAGATTTTGTGGTGAAGCTTATTGATGTATATCCTGATAAATATGGTAAGAACCTGCTGATGAGCGGGTATCAGCTTCCGGTGGCCATGGAAGTGTTCAGGGGGAGATTCAGGAAGAGTTTTTCAGAACCTAAAGCATTTATTCCCGGAAAACCGGAAGAGATCGTGATCGACCTTCACCAGATCAATCATAAATTCCTGAAGGGACACAAGATCATGGTGCAGGTACAGAGCAGCTGGTTCCCTATCATAGACCGGAATCCACAGAAATTTGTTCCTAATATTTTTGAAGCAAAAGATTCTGATTTTATCAAGGCTACCCATACCCTGTATTGCAACAGCAAGCTGGCATCTTATGTTGAAATGCCTGTGATGGAAGATTAATGAAGTTGAGAAAATCCCATTCATAAAAAATCCATTGGATCTGCTGACATTAAAGCCTAATTTTTCCAAAACTTTATTATATGATGGAGAAATTAGGTTCTGATACCAATGCGCTCAACTGGTTTGAGATACCCGTCATCGATATTGACCGGGCCGCGAAATTTTACGAAAGCATTTTCGGGATCAAACTCATGAGGATGGACATGATGGGAATGCAGATGGCTGCTTTCCCGTCCATGCCGCCGCGTTCCAGCGGTTCACTGGTTAAAAGCCCAGGGCATAAGCCATCTTTGGATGGCGCTGTGGTCTATCTTAATGGAAATCCTGATCTGCAACTGGTTCTGGACAGGGTGGACGCGGCAGGCGGGAAGGTGGATCTGCCAAAAACGCTGATCAATGAGCAGGCTGGTTATATGGCATTCATCATAGACACAGAAGGCAATAGGGTAGGCTTGCACAGTGGTCATCAATAGACTGCCAGCAATGCAAAACAGATTTACATTGGCCTTAATCGCAGCGCTGACAGGAAGTATATTGATCGGTTATGTTGATTCAAGGCCCGGGTGGGATGATACCGGGATAACATTTGGTCTCTTATTTATGCTGGCTTTAGCTACAATGTTCTTAGCTGGCAGTAAGCCTCTTACAATAGGAGTTTTTGCAGCAATAGCCGTTCCAGCTTTCAATATATTCAGGTCAGGAAGTTTTGAGTCGTTCGCAGCTTTCATCCCTGCCTTGGCAGGATCTTACCTGGGCAATTTTTTATACAAACAATTTAAAAGAAATGATCAGGAACGTAAAACTGATTAAAACCGATGTGCTTTCAGATAACTGGTATGTTCTCAGGAAGGTCACTTACAGTTATGAAAAAAATGATGGTTCAGTGCATATACAGGCACGCGAAGCATATGATCGTGGCAATGGGGCAACCATACTTTTGTATAACCGGGATAAGAACACTGTCATTCTTACCAGGCAATTCAGGTTGCCAACTTATCTCAATGGCAATGAAAACGGGATGTTGATCGAGGCTTGCGCAGGGTTACTTGATAAGGATGATCCGGAGAACTGCATCAGGAGGGAGACTGAGGAAGAAACCGGTTACCGGATCAAAGATGTTCGAAAAATATTTGAAGCCTATATGTCTCCAGGATCAGTTACTGAGATCCTTTATTTTTTCATCGCAGAATACTCCGAATCAATGAAAGTGAATACTGGCGGTGGAGTTGACCATGAGGAAGAAAATATTGAAGTGTTGGAAGTCCATGCCGATAAAGCCATGGAGATGATTGGTTCCGGAGAGATCAGGGATGCCAAAACCATTATGTTGTTGCAATATCTGCGCCTGAACAGTATCGTTTGAAAATACTAATTCCGAGTATCTTCGCGGCATGTTATCGGTAGAAGGCATAGGCAGGAAGAAGGCTGATTCATGGATCCTCAGGAATATCAGTTTCAAACAGGGGGAAGGCCAGCATATTGCCATTGCCGGAGAAACTGGATCAGGAAAAAGTACCTTGCTGAAGATCATCGCCGGACTGGTCCAACCTGATGAGGGCAGGGTGATCTATGAAGGTGAGAGGGTATTAGGGCCTGATGAGCAATTGATCGCGGGCCATCCGAAAATTGCATTTCTTTCCCAGCATTTCGAACTCAGGAATAATTACTGGGTCTACGAAGTTCTTGAGTATGCCAACAAACTTTCTGAACAGGAGGCGAGAGAGATTTTCCATATTTGCCAGATCGACCATCTTTTAAAACGCCGGACCACTGAGCTCTCCGGAGGTGAAAAGCAACGCATTGCCACTGCGAGATTACTGGTGAACAGTCCTTCTTTGTTATTGCTCGACGAGCCTTATTCTAATCTTGATATGATACATAAGCAGACCATGAAGCAGCTGCTTAATGATGTCAGTGAAAAGTTGGGGATCAGTTCCATTCTTGTTTCGCACGAGCCGGCGGATATTCTTTCATGGGCCGATCATTTGATGTTGTTGAAAGACGGGGAGATTGTACAGCAGGGGAGCCCGGAGTATTTATATAGAAATCCGGTCAATGAATATGCGGCGGGGCTGCTGGGTAAATATTATTATATGCCGGGCACAGATCTTATTATCCGCCCTGAGAATATACATATAGCAGACAAGGGTATTGAAGCGGTCGTCAAGAAAAAGATCTTTCTCGGCAGTCACTATGAGTATATAGTAAAAGCCGGGGAAGCAGAGCTTTCTTTCTATAGTGATTCCGATCAATTAAGAGAAAAGGACTACGTTAAACTGGAAATAAAAACGACTAACTGATGAAACAATATCTCGCTCAAATAGCTCTGGTAGTCCGCGACTATGATGAAGCCATTGATTTCTATACCCGCAAACTGAATTTTTTTTTGCTGGAAGACACAAAACTTTCTGAGACCAAGAGATGGGTGCGTGTTCAACCACCCGGCGGTGGATGCGGATTGTTACTGGCCAAAGGCGTTGGTGCCGAACAGGAAAGTAGGATAGGTAATCAGACCGGTGGTAGAGTCTTTCTTTTTCTTCATACAGATGACCTGGATCGTGATCATAAAAACCTGGTCGATCAGGGTATAAGAATAGTGAGGGAGCCCGGCACTGAGGAATTTGGTAAGGTGTTGGTGTTTGCCGATCTATATGGAAATCTCTGGGACCTGATCGAGCCAAGTCGGGTCATGGAACAGTCAAAGCAATAATTTCTTCGTCGCCCTGATGCCCTCCTCATCTGGAAGATAGTTTTCCTTGGGATTCATCATTTTTAGAAATCCCCCTTCATATTCAATGCCCACAAAGCCTTTGAAAGCGTTGGTTTTATATTTTTCAACAATGCCCATGATCTTTTTGAAATCAGTTTCCCTGCAACTTCCATCTGCGTTGAATTCATGCGTTTTCGCACTCACTCCCTTAGCATAAGGCATTAACATCTCAACGCCCTTGTATTTGTCATATTCAGCGATCACCGTTGTTTTGGCGTAGGCTTCCATTGTTGCCGCTTCGGGTTTCGAACGCCTGATAAAGTTCCCGAAATCAGGCAGTGTACCTGCATAAGGGTTGTTGATCTGCTTCATCAGCTTCGCAAGATATTCAGGGTTGTTGGTTGGCCCGTTATGATTTTCAACAATAACTCCCATGTCCATTTTTTGTCCAACAGATACCAGTTTCCCATATCCTTCAAGAGCTGCATCAAAGATCTGCTCATCCGTTCCGTCCCCATCGATATTGACGCGAATAGAATGGCATCCCAGAAATTTGGCTGCTTCGATCCATTTGGTGTGGTTATCTATGGCCTGTTGCCTTTTTGCCGGCTCACTGGCACCAAGGTCACCTTCTGTATCAATCATGATGAGTACATTTCTTACACCCAGATCATCGGATCTTTTTTTCAGTTCAGCCAGATATTTTGAATCGGAAACTTTGTCTTTGAAGAACATGGATACATATTCAACTGCATCAATACCGAATTCATTTTTTGCTTTTGCCGGGAAATCGAGGGTATCCATCTTCCTGGTAAAGAAGGATGGAGCCAGTGAGAATTGCGCGAGGGAGATCTTGTAAAAAGAGGGTTGAGGAAACAGGATAGAGGCTGGGATGGTCATGGCTGCTGTTGCTTTGGCGGTTTGTTTGATAAAATGCCTTCTCGATGTCATCTTACTGGTCATTAAGGTGATAAATGGATTTATAAATTACCCAATTCCACTAAATAGCGAGTTTTTTCGACTCCATTCGTCATTTTTATTTGCCGTTTATCACAACAGGCAGGTCCTCCGCTTGCCTGGTTATTGAAATAAAGTATTGTAAATCAATTAATTGAATTATGTAAGACTACTATGCCTGAGATGCTACTGTTAGAAATCTTGTACTAGGTATTGCATAATACTAAATAATGCCCTAGTTTTACATCGTAATTGAGAAACAGCAGAAGAATTAAAGATCAGGTAGGCGAAAAACAGCGAGCAAACAGGAAATGGTTAGGTGAATGAAGAACGAAGGAAGGATCTAACAAAAGGCAGGAAATAAGGGCAGGGGGACAGAAGGAAATAAAAAGAAGACCAAAGAACATCAGAAGAACAAAAAATCAAGAGCCTGTCCCCCGGGGCTTAATTAAAAACAGAAATTAAAACCAGAGACATGAACATCGAGAATACTCAAAGCCAGATGCGAAAGGGAGTCCTGGAGTTTTGTATTCTCTCCATTATCAGGCGTGGTGAAGCTTATCCCTCGGATATTATTGAGGAGATGAAAAAAGCAAACCTGCATATCCTGGAGGGAACATTGTATCCATTATTGACCCGATTAAAGAATGCAGACTTCCTCACCTACCGCTGGGTAGAAAGCACAGGCGGTCCCCCACGGAAGTATTTTTCCCTCACCGATAAAGGGGCTGATTTTTACAAAGAACTTGAAGCGACCTGGCAGGAAATGGCTAATGCAGTACAGATGATCACGCAGAATGGATATCATACAGTAGAAGAAACACAACCAACTAATCAATAAATCGCGAACAATGAAAAAGGTAATCAACATAAATTTTCAGGGCAGGGTGATCCCGATAGAGGAATCGGCCTATGAAATATTGCAGCATTACACGGATAGCCTGAGGAAGTACTTCGCGAAGGAAGAGGGAAGGGATGAGATCATCAATGATATTGAGAACAGGATCGCTGAATTATTCACTGAAGACCTGAAGAAAGGAAGTGCATGTATCACAGACCAGCATGTTGAAACGGTGATCAAAGGGATTGGCAGACCTGAAGACTTTGATAGTGAAGGGGCAGCAGAGACGGGTTCAACAGGTGCAACAGGAACTTCATCAACTTCTTATACGGCCCAGGAAGAACCAAGGGGTTCGCTGTACAGGAATGAGAACGACAAAGTTCTGGGTGGTGTTTGCAGCGGATTGGCATATTATCTTAAGATAGATCCTGCCATAGTTCGTGTGCTGTTTGCACTCGTGACACTTGGTGGTTTTGGATCGGGTATCCCTCTTTATATCATTTTATGGATCGTGCTTCCTGCGAAAGGAATGCAGGCCAATATGAGAAGAAGGTTGTACAGAAACCCGGATAGCAAAGTGATAGGCGGTGTGGCAAGCGGTATCTCTGCATATTTCAATATACCGGTTTGGGTTCCAAGGGTGATCTTCGCATTGCCTTTGATCTTGGGAGTATTCCACTCGATATTCAGGAATGTATGGTTCTTCGGCAACTTTGATGGATTCCCAGACTTTATCTTCAGTGGGTTTGGCGGAACGCTGTTCCTGATCTATGTGATCTTGTGGATGGTGATACCTGAAGCAAGAACAGCATCGGAGAAATTGGAAATGCGCGGTGAGAAAATAGATCTGGAAAGCATAAAGAATTCAGTGCAGGAAGAACTGCAGGGCGTAAAGGGAAGAGCGGAGAAATTTGGTTCAGAATTCGGTGAGAAAGCCAAAGCCTGGGGTGAAGAAGTAGGCCAATGGGGTAAAGATGTAAGTAATCAATCAGCAAAAGTTTATAGTTCTGAGATCGGACCTGCGGCAAGAAGAGCTGGTAACGGCTTCGCCCATGCCATAGGCGTATTATTCAAGGCATTCTTCCTGTTCATCGCGGGGATCATTGTATTCGCAATTTTTATTGCTTTCACAGCCCTACTTTTTTCAGGATTGGGTTACGGCGTGTATGACCTGAAGAACTATGTGCTGGAAGGTTTCTGGCAGAATTTCCTGGCCTTTAATACTATAGTCCTGTTGTTTGGTATTCCCATCATCGCTGCAGTAGTATGGATCATCAGGAGAATGACAGGTGCACGTTCCAACAACAGCTACCTGGGTTGGACTTTCGGCAGCCTTTGGACCATTGGACTGATCAGTGCCGTTTTCCTTGGCGCGATCATCACTAAGCAGTTCAAACGTGTGGAATCAGTTCAGGAGGAAATTCAGCTGTCCAACCCTTCAACCAGTAAACTGGCTGTGGATGTGATGCCTGCTGATGGCAGATTTTACAGCCTGGCATGGTTCGATGAAGACAATGAACATGAGAATTTTCCCAAGCTCAGTGCGGATGAAGACAGCATGCTGATCAACACCATCAGGGTGAAAGTGGAACGCAGTGACGATTCAGCTTATCATGCCTACCTCCTGAAATTTGCAAGGGCAAATACTCCTGTTGAAGCGGAGGCCAATGCAGAAAAGATCAGTTTCCCCGTTAGCCAGAAAGATTCTGTGCTTTACCTACCGGAAGGGTTTGCGATCACCAAGCAGAACAAATTCAGAAATCAGCAGGTGATGGTTGTGATCGAAGTTCCTGTTGGCAAACAGATACGAATTGACAACAGAACAGATGCGTACGATTGGTTCACGGTGAGTGCCAGATACAGGGGTCGTGATCGGGGCCTGAGGGTGGATTGGGATGAAGACTGGAGTCGTGATTATGGTTACAGAACAGATGTCTGGTATACCATGACTGCCACCGGGCTGGAAAGAACCGATAAAAAATCGGACGACTGGAATGCAGACGAGAACAAAGAAGAGAACACTGACGAGAATAAGGGAGATAATAACGGTTACAGGTATAAAAAAGACAAGGAGATCAAGATCGATACTGTAGATATCAAGCTGAAAGGCAAGGACACTTCGGTTAATATCAGGCTGAATACCAAGCTGGACAGGAATGTGAAGAAGGAATCAGAAGAAGATGAGACTTCAGGCAGGAGGAAAGGGGCTTATGTTTATCATATGATCTCGATCTTTGACCTGATGAGGATAGGGAAGTGAGATGTTATAGGAACTCCACCGGAAAGAGGCTGTCTCATGTAGTTTTGAGACAGCCTCTTTTTCTTTTTACAAATACCCATGCGGCGTATCTTTGCCACCCTCAATAGATTGTATGAAGTCAACCCCGTTCACGCACAAGCACCTGGCCCTTGGGGCTAAAATGGCCGAATTTGCAGGATATAATATGCCAATTTCCTATACAGGGATCAATGATGAGCACCATTCCGTAAGGAATAATTCAGGTGTTTTTGATGTGAGCCATATGGGGGAATTCATACTCAAGGGAGAGAATGCCCTTGATCTGATCCAGCGGATCACAACGAACGATGCTGCCAAACTCAGTAATGGAAAAGCCCAGTACAGCTGCATGACCAACGAAAATGGCGGTATAGTGGACGATCTGCTGGTGTATTGCATTGACGAGAACAAAGTGTATATGCTGGTAGTGAACGCATCCAACATAGAAAAGGACTGGGAATGGATCGTTCGTCATAATTCTGCCGGTGTGGAGATGCATAATATTTCCGACAAAACCTGTTTGCTGGCCATTCAGGGTCCAAACGCAACCAGGATCCTTCAGCCATTGACCGATATGGATATCCTGAACATGAAATACTACACTTTTTCCAAGGGAAAATTTGCCGGAGTTGAAAATGTGCTGGTCAGTGCAACAGGTTATACAGGTGCCGGCGGCGTTGAGATCTATTTTGAAGATAAAGATGATAATGCAAACCGCATCTGGGATGCGATCTTCGAAGCGGGTGCAGCCGCCGGGATCAAGCCGATAGGACTTGGCGCCAGGGATACACTTCGTCTTGAAAAGGGTTTCTGTTTATACGGCAATGATATTGATGATTTTTCCACACCGCTTGAGGCAGGCCTGGGATGGATCACTAAATTCACAAAGCCCTTCACTGCCAGCGAATACCTACAAAAACAGAAAACAAATGGCGTAGAGAAAAAACTCGTGGGTTTTGAGATGGTGGACAAAGGTATACCCCGTCACGATTACCGGATCAAAGACGCCGAAGGCAATCTCATTGGACGGGTAACCTCGGGTACACAGTCGCCCAGTATGCAAAAAGCCATTGGCCTTGGTTATGTACAAACAGAACATTCATCGCTGGACAGCGAGATCTATATTGAAGTGCGTGATAAGATGTTGAAGGCCAAGGTTGTTAAAATACCATTCGTTTAGCAGGTTGCAGGTTACGGGTTGCAGGTTGCAGCATCTTTGTTTTCTGCAACCTGCCACCTGCCACCTGTAACCTGTAATAGCAGCCTGTAATTTGAAACATATGACTAAACCGACTCTCTATACTTCCCTTTCTCCAGCATTGCTTCATCTCTATGATGTATCAGATTCCGTTGTGGTGATCATAGATGTGTTGAGGGCAACATCCACTATTGCCACTGCATTATACAATGGCGCAGCATCGGTCATCCCTGTTGCAACGGTTCCACAATGCATAGAGCTGGGTAAGGAAGTAGGAGGCATCACAGCAGGTGAAAGGGACGGGAAAATTGCTGAAGGACTTGAATATGGGAATTCTCCTTTTGAATACCCGCCTTCATTCATTAAGGATAGAGTGCTTGTGCTCACCACAACCAACGGCACAAAACTTCTTCATATGGCGCTTGACAATGGCGCCAAAGAGATCATTACTGGATCTTTCCCCAATCTTTCGGCCGTGTGTGATCACCTTGTCGAAAAGAAGCAGAATGTGGTTTTAGGCTGTGCTGCATGGAAAGACAGGGTGAATATAGAAGATACTTTATTTGCCGGCGCTGTGATAAACCGTATCCAGGATCATTTTCATATTCGCTGCGATAGTTCAAGACTGGCGTATAATATGTATAAATCCGCCCAACCCGATCTTTATGAATTCATGAAGGTGAACGATGCCTCACATTATCACAGGCTTACCAATTTCGGTCTTGAAAAAGACATACGCTACTGTCTCGCTCCTGATGGGGCAAATGTTCTTCCCATGTTCAAGGGGGACAGGTTGGTGATTGGCTGATTAGCTAATTCACTAATTGGCTAATTCACCGGGAAAGACCACCTTAAGAATTAGGCCATCAGCCAATTAGCCAATTAGGCAATTTGATTATATTGAAGAATGAAATTAAGGTCGCAAGACTGGTTCGGCAGAACCGGTAAAGATGGCTTCATTTATCGCGCATGGATGAAGAACCAGGGGATACCTGATGAAGAATTCAGGGGTAAACCCGTGATAGGCATTTGTAATACCTGGAGCGAATTCACTCCCTGCAATGCCCATTTCCGCGAACTCGCTGAATCTGTCAAGAAAGGAGTTATCGCAGCAGGTGGATTTCCCGTTGAGTTCCCTGTCATGTCCCTGGGGGAAACCCTGATCAAGCCTACAGCTATGCTTTACCGTAATCTTGCCAGCATGGATACAGAAGAATCCATCCGTGCTAACCCGATGGATGGTGTAGTACTGCTTTGCGGTTGCGATAAAACAACGCCTTCTTTGGTGATGGGCGCAGCAAGTGTTGACCTGCCGACCATTGTGGTATCAGGCGGCCCCATGCTTACCGGGCGTTACCAGGGTAAAACCATTGGTACCAGTGATGTCTGGAGATTTAATGATGCTGTACGGAGCGGGGATATGAGCCAGGAGGAGCTTACGGTGGCGGAAGCATGTATGTGCCGGAGCCGCGGACATTGCGCAGTCATGGGTACTGCATCTACCATGGCCTGTATGGTTGAATCACTGGGACTCACACTTCCTTCAAATGCGGCTATACCGGCTGCGGATAGCCGAAGAAAAGTACTGGCGCAATATTCAGGTCAGCGGATCGTAGAGATGGTGAAAGAAGACCTGAGGATATCAAAAGTACTGACCAGGCAGGCTTTTGAAAATGCGATCATGGTAAACGCCGCTATTGGCGGGTCCACCAATTTCGTTATTCACCTGCTGGCTATTGCAGGCAGAATGGGTGTAGAACT
>JAHEFC010000237.1 GCA_024640385.1 Sphingobacteriales bacterium | reverse complement strand
CCACGCCATAGCTCGAACCGCCCACCCACGACCAGCTGATCTGGGCAGATGTGTTGTTAATAGAACCAGCAAGAAGCCCTGATGGAGCAGGGCAAGCCAGCGTGGTAAATTGTGCGGTCACATACTCACTGTTTCCATTGGCACCGCAGTTGGATCTTACCCGCCAATCGTAAGTGGTGCCCGCTAGCAGGTTATATAATGCATAGGAAGATCCCTGAATAGTGGTACTGGCAACGATCCAGGTTTCGGAAGAAGCCGCCTTGTATTCAAATGTGTAACTGGCAGCTCCTACCCATGTCCAGGAGAACTGTGCGGCAGAATTGGTGATATTGCCGGACCTCAGGCTTCCCGGAGCAGTACAGTTCCCGGTTGGCGGAGTAATACTGCTGGTTGTAAACTGTGCTGCGCTGTATCCACTGTTACCTGCTGCATCACAATTGGTTTTCACCCTCCAGTCGTACACCGTTCCGGCGGTGAGCCCGGTTAAATTGTACGCAGTGGCTGTAGTGCCTGATACTGCAATGATCCAGCTTACAGAAGCATTGGCTTTATATTCCACATCATAGGAAACTGCTCCGCTCACTGCACTCCAACTCAGTTGTGCCGATGATATGGTAATGCCTCCCGTCAACAAGCCTGATGGAGCATTACAAATTACTGCAGTTGAATTGGTGGTGAACTGGGCTGTTGCATAACCGCTGGTGCCTGTTGCGCCACAGGATGCCCTCACCCTCCAGTCGTATGCGGTTCCTTCTGCAAGGTTTGCAAGATTGAAAGTTGTGGCCGTGATGGCAGTTGCTGCAATGATCCAGGTGGCAGATGAGCTTGCTTTATATTCCACATCATAGCTCAATGCACCGCTGCCAGACCATGAGAGTTGTGCGGAAGAAGTTGTGATGTTTCCGGAACTTAATCCTGAAGGCGGACTACATGCCGGTGCGCCGCCTGTGGTGGTAAACTGACCCGATGCATACACGCTGCTGCCACTGGTACCGCAATTTGACCTAACCCTCCAATCGTACAGCGTTCCTGTTTGGAGCCCGGACAGATTATATGATGTTCCCCATATAGCAGCAGAAGCCACAACCCAGCTTGTTGCAGAAGCCGCTTTATACTCTAATGCGTAATTGGAAGAACCGCTTACTGCAGTCCAGCTTAATTGAGCTGATGTATTGGTAATGTTTGCAGAAACAGGCGCAGTTGGGGGATTACATGGTAATGTAGTGAACTGTGCCGCCACATACACACTGCTTCCATTTGCACCGCAATTGGATCTTAATCTCCAATCGTATGTTGTACCCGAGCTCAGTGTATATAAGCCATAAGAGGATCCCTGAATACTGGTGGAAGCCACGATCCAGGTTTGTGAATTGGCTGGTTTGTATTCAAATGTATAACTGGAAGCGCCTACCCATGTCCATGAGAATTGAGCGGCTGACTGCGTAATTGAACCAGAGCTAAGGCCTGCCGGAGTAGGGCAGTTACCTGCAGGCACAGGTGCAATAGTGGTGAACTGTGCACTTGCATAATCACTGTTTCCACCAGTACAATTTGTTTTCACCCGCCAGTTATAGCTGGTAGATTCAGTAAGTCCTGTCAGGTTATAGGCAATGCCCGTAGTACCTGCAGCTGCTACGATCCAGGTTTCAGAAGAGCTGGCCTTGTATTCCACATCGTAAGAAACAGCGCCACTCACTGCTCCCCAGCTCAACTGTGCAGAACTTGCGGTGATGGTTCCCGTCGCCAGGTTTGCAGGCGCAGTACATAAAAGCACTCCGGTAGTGGTGAACTGACCCGAGGTGTAACTACTTGACCCGTCGGTGCCGCAATTTGTTCTTACTCTCCAGTTGTACGGTGTTCCCTGGCTGAGCCCGGTAAGATTATAAGCCGTTCCGGTTGTTCCGGTCACTGCAACGGTCCAGTTAGCAGCAACAGTTGTTTTGTATTCAACATCATAGGAAACTGCACCAGGAACTGCAGACCAGCTTAACTGTGCTGACGCGGTTGTTATATCAGTTGATGCCAGGGCAGTTGGCGCCGCACAATTACCAAGCGTATTTAATGTTGCTGCCAGATAAGTGGTTTCTGTTCCACCATCACATTTTCCTTTCACACGCCAATCATAAGCAGTGGAAGCAGTCAGCCCCTGCAGGGCATAGGTTACAGCAGTAATATTGGTTGCAGCAACGGTCCAGTTGGCATCGGCAGTTTTCTTGTATTCTACCGTATAGGCCGTATTACCTGAACCGGCAGACCAGCCAAGTGTAGCCGTATTTTGCGTAATGTTTGTGGAAGTTGGGGTAGTTGGAGCATTACAAGGCACAGGTGCAGCCCCGCTTTTGTTGGTAAGAAACCATTCGAACAGCGTATAGCGCTGTGGAGTGCTGGCCGTATTGTCTATGAATGGAACCTCATAGGTATCTGTTCTGTAAGCCCTTGCCCAACCGTTATGGATAGTAGCAGGATTCGCGGGAGAAAATGGGGATGTAACCTGCCATTGATAATAGAACGTGTCAAGGATCACCCGCTTCGCAATGCTGTTCACCGCCTGCTCCGACTGCAAATTGATCAGGTAGGTATTGGTACCTGTTCCGTTTGTATTCAGGTCGTAACGGTTCACGATAGAAAGAATACGGGTTCCGCCTGCAACAATATTTGCAGCCCCGCCTCCTGTTATATCAGCTACCGTATGAACTGAACCCACCGGGGCAGTAGCTGCGATCTTTTGCGCATTGGCTGCTGAATAAGCGGGATAAAACCAGGATGATTTTGCACCCTGGCTCATACCTGTCATATACACCCTGGTGGGATCAACACGGTATAACTGGAATGCCCTTGCAATGGCGGCATCGATATCTGCAGGATAAATTTCCTGTACACCGCTGCAGGGTATGTTTGGATTTGCATTGTACGCCAAACAGAGAACGATGACCTGCTCGGTTGGACCACCCCAGGGATAAACCTGGCCAATGGTTTTTTGAGGAACATTGGAGAAATAATTTCCGTTATCCCTCAACAAAGTTGGAAGGGAAGGGAAGGTCATGGAGTCGTAAGGATTATACCAGGGAACACTTGGATCTCCGGGATAAAAGAACTTGTTTTCATCAAAAAACAAACGACCCAGGCCGTACCGGTAAACAAGCTCACCATTCGGTTTCAGATAAGCCGTTCCTCCATTGGTTTCGCCACAACCGGGGAAATATAAAACCAGCGGGTATTTCTTGCTGGTATTGGTCTGGTATCCGTTGGGAAGATATTCCCAATAACCGGGTATCTTATCACTCATAAAATACCTGGTAGCCTTGAAAGCACTGACATCAAATCCCTTTCGGGCACTCAGTTTCCACGTATTTCCATTTTTCCCGGAGAAAGCAGTGTCTGCTGCGCTCCAGGCGCCATCCCATTTCGGATTTGTTTGAGCAAAAGATGTAAAAAAGTAAAACACACTGATAACGGTGACCAGCATGATACGGATGAAGCTGCCTGACATAATTGTATTACGGTTTAGGGTGTTATTAGGTTGAGGGGTACAGACCAGGTAGCTAATAATCAGAAATTCAAATTTAGAATTTAATCGTCCAATATCAAGTGAAATCTGGTCCCATATTCTAAACCTCCGGGGTTAATATAAATGCCATCGTAAATAAGCGGTACAAGATCATTTCGATCTGGTTAACTCATGCTGCCAGGACATTTTCCCTTACAGGCAAATACCAGGGAGCTGCCGAGAGGAAGTTGTTTCTTATGAGATCGCGAACGTCAGACCGTGGCTGAGACAGCTGCTAGCTATAATGTATAATGGCGTAGTAAAGGGGTATGCCCACCGTAATATTGAAAGGGAAGGTAAGCCCCAGCGCCATCGGGATATATAACCCTTCGTCTGCCTTGGGTGCCGCAATACGCATGGCAGCAGGTACGGCTATATACGATGCACTGGCGGCCAGGATGGCAAATATGAAGCGGTTGCCGATATCATGGGTGACCAGGCTGCTCAGAAAAGCAACTATCGACCCATTAATAGCCGGTATGATCAATGCGAACAAACTGAGAAACAATCCATATTGCCTGAATGCTGAAAATCTTCTTGCTGTGACCATTCCCATTTCGAGCAGGAAGATCGCCAGGAAACCTTTGAAAATATCCGTAGTAAATGGCTTAATGCCTTCAGCCTGTTTGGTGTCAGCGATCAAACCAATTACCAGGCTTCCCAATATCAACAGCACACTGCCATTAGTGAATGAATGTTGAATAATGCTCCAGATACTCCCCTTTTCATCTGCGTCTTTATCGTATAACCTTAAAAGGATCACGCCCACAATGATGGCGGGAGACTCCATAAATGCCATCACGGCTACCATATGCCCGCTGAATGAAATCTGCTGCAGTTCAAGAAAAGTTACAGCAGACACAAAAGTCACCGCACTCACCGAACCATATGCAGCTGCAACAGCAGCAGCATCGCTTACACTGACTTTCTTTTTAAGTATGAAAAATGTATAAAAGGGGATCAGGGAAGCAATGAGTAACCCGAAAAAAATGGAATAGATGATCTCATTGGTGAACGCATGATGGGCCAGTTCCTGGCCGCCTTTAAAACCTATAGCAAACAATAAATAAAGCGAAATGAACTTGACCGAACCCCTCGGGATCTCGAGATCGCTTTTTACAATAGTGGCAATGATTCCTAAAACAAAGAAAAGAAGTGTAGGGTTGGTAAGATTTGATATCAGTATTTTAAAATCCAATATGTTTTTTGATTTGCGGGCAAATGTACTTGCATTGGACAAATAACCAAGCACTTACAACCGTGAGGGATAACCCGGTATATTCAATCCAAGTACGATGTTGTGCTGGGCTACCTTCATATTCCCATTAGTTGTAAGGTGCAGAATTCCGCTTCCGCCACGGTTAGGCAGACTGTTTCTGACCTGCCCGGTAACATATTTGTCATCATCAAATATAAACTCATCAATATAATACTCGTTCTCTATATCAGGCTCCTTGATCAGGATGTGAATATGCGCAGGATTATTGCTGTTAGGATAGGAAACAGGTTTAATGGTATAGATGGCGTATTTCCCGTCTGCCTTTGTTTTCACCCATCCCCTGATATGTCCATGGCGTTCGGCCCCTTTATCCATACCGAGCGAAGGCGAATAAAGTCCATTGTTATCTGTTTGCCAATAGTAAACAATCACGTCTTTTGCAGGAGTCTTCCCATCGCGCTTATACACGGTTCCGGAAACCAGTAATTTCTGTCCCGCCTCACTCCAACCTGCACTGGTGTCCACTGAATTTATGTTTGAAGGCATACCCACATAGATCAGTTCGCAGGTTTCACAACTTCCAGGCACCCGGTATTTCTGCTGAGCCTGGCAAGATGTATTGATCAGGAGCACGACGATAGCCACATTAAATAGCTTCATAATTCGGGAATTTAGGTCTATCCTGAATCTACTCTTCCTGCCATTCGATTCCTAGTCAATTTATATGAGCGGAGGATAAATAGGTAGAAAGATAGAGAGTTAGGGAGATAGAGAAAGATCTTCCTATCTCCCTAACTCTCCATCTCTCTATTTTATTTTAAACCTGAACCCTCCATAAAACATCCTTCCGATCACCGGTCCCCAGATCATGGAAGCATCAAAATACTGACTGAAGGGCTGGTCTGCAGCAATGATCGAATGCTGCTGTATGAAATCTGTCAGGTTCTCACCTCCAACATAAAATTCCCAGGCCTTTTTCTTGCCTATCGATTTGCTCACCTGCGCATTCATGGTCACATAGGCAGAAGATATCAGCGGGAACTCGTACTGAGGTGGATTGGATTCCGTTGAAGGAAGCCTTTTCTCGCCCACAAAATTCAGCGTATAATCAAATTTCCAGCCATCCACATCGTAGGCCAGGTTCATAAATGCACGGTGTGCAGCAGTGAATGGCTTTTGCAGGAGTTCAGTTCCATAAGTTGTTTTTACATCAAACCAACGGTATGCGAGTCTTACATCAAGGTTCTTAACCGGGATGGCGGTGAATTCTACCTGGAAACTGTTTGAATAAGACTTCCCATCCAGGTTATAGAATTTCAACTGTCTTGGATCTTCCATATCCGCTACTACCTGGTTCTGAAAATCGTTCCTGAAAAAATCCACACTGACCATCGCTTCCCGGCTGAACAATTTCAGCTTCTGGTCCACACTGATCCCTTTATTCCAGGCCACTTCCGGGTCAAGTCCATATGCTTTTCCTGTA
>JAHEFC010000554.1 GCA_024640385.1 Sphingobacteriales bacterium | reverse complement strand
GGGCCCCAAAAAGTTGGTAAAAGCCGATGGGGGTATGAAAGAAGTGGTGGTGATGGGCAAGAAGCCGCTGTATGAAGTGAAGACCGATCGGATGGTGATCAATGTGAAAAGCAGCATCACCTCAGCGGGCTTGACCATCCTGGACGTGCTGGAAAGGTCGCCGGGCGTGATCGTCAACCGCCAGAGCAGTTCATTATCGCTGGCCGGTAAAAGCGGCGTGCGTATCATGATCAATGGCAAGGTCACCAATATGCCCGTTGAAGCCATATTTCAAATGCTGGCCGGCATGAGCTCTTCCAATATAGAAAAGATCGAACTCATCACCACGCCGCCATCCAACCTGGATGCAGAGGGTAATGCAGGTTATATCAATATTGTAATGTCGAAGAACATGAACGAGGGGACAAATGGTTCCATCACACTGGGACTGGGTTACCGCGACAATCCCTTATATAATGGTGCAGCCAATTTCAATCACCGGAAGGGCCGGTTCAATATCTATGGCGATTACTCTTATAACATGGACCCCTACCTGCAAACCCTGAATATTTACCGGGATGTCAGCAACCAGGGGGTGATCACTAATACAACAACAAATTCTGACAGGGATGGAGACCAGAAGAATCATTTCGGGCGGTTGGGCCTTGACTACCAGTTGACAGATCGTACAGTGATCGGAACACTGATCTCTGGTTATGATACCAGGTGGGAGATGGATGCCGTAAATGATATGAAGCGGTCAAGTGCCGGGAAGCCTGATACAACCATAATCATTCAAAATCATGAACTGAACCATTGGAACAATTACGGGATCAATTTCAATCTCGGCCATGAATTTAAAAAGAAAGGAAAGATCAGTTTTGATTTTGATAAGATCCATTATAACGACGATAATCCTGTTGATTATATCAATACCACCTACAACAATAGTAACCAGGTGGTAGGGGTTGAAAATGCCAGAAGTACGAAGAACACACCTATCGATATGCTGATCGGCAAATCAGATTACCTGGTTGGGCTTGGTAAATCGGTGGATATGGAAGCCGGGGTAAAAGGGGGCATATACAAATTCAGCAATGATGTAGTAGTGCAGAACCAGAAGGGATCAGACTGGATCACCGATACATCGCTATCAACAAATTCCCGGCTCCGGGAGATCATCTGGGCGGCATATACATCTTTCAATATCCGGTTCTCAGAAAAAACAACGGCGAAACTCGGTTTGCGATATGAGCATACTGACTCCGAACTGGATGAAGTGGGAGGTGAAAGGGTGGTGGACAGAAACTATGGAAACTTTTTTCCCAGTGCATCATTTTCATACAAGATCAACGATGACAATACTTTCAATTTCGCCTACAGCAGGAGGATTACCCGCCCGACTTTCAACCAGATGGCTCCCTGGGTGATCTTTTTTGATCCTTATACATTTTTTGCAGGTAACCCTGCTTTGCAGCCCACCATTTCTGACAATTTCACAATGAGTTATTTGTTGAAATCCGTTGTATTTTCTCTTGCCTATAGCTACGATGACGCCCCCATTGCCTTTGCGCAGTCGAGGGTGGATTCGGTAACAGGCATATCAATAACAGGTTCTGAAAACCTGGAAAGCATGAAGACTTACAGTGCTTCGATCTCACTTCCCGTTAAAGTATCCGGCTGGTGGAAAATGCAGAACAATTTTACAGGCCAGTACCAGGAAGCCCTGGATATTATTGATAAGAAGGAGAACCTGTATATCTCCAGGAATTTTCAGATCAACAGTACGCAGACATTCAGCCTTAAGAAGGACCTGAGTTTTGAAGCCAATTTCAATTATTCTTCAGGCGGCCTTTGGGGTATATGGAAAATGGAGCCCGTATGGTACCTGAACCTTGGTGTTCAAAAGAAGTTTGAAAAAGCGGGTACATTCCGGTTCAATGTCAATGATGTGTTCATGACAAACATCTGGAAATTTAATACAGCTTTTACAGAGAGCTCATGGAACGGGGGATGGTCAGGAAGATTTACCCGCCGCTCATTCATTCTCACGTGGACAAAGAACTTTGGAAGCAGTGGTGTGAAGACAAAGAGGGAAAGGCAAACTGCAGCAGACACGGAAAAGAGGGTGGAATAGCATACCCACTATTGGGGATTGGCTATAGGGTATATCGAGATGTATATTTGTTGTGATCCTCAAACATATTTTTCTATCAGATCAGATTGATGGCCCCTGCTATAACCGGCAGGGGTTTTTTATGGTACAATATGATTTCATAAAGGTGCTTCAAAACAATAGATTTGCTGCTTCTATTGAGCTTTGAAACAACTTAAAAGCATTGACGCATTAAGGGCGATAGCCGTATTCCTGGTCATGGTCTGGCATTTTCTGCCTCATCATTATAATGGACCTCT
>JAHEFC010000236.1 GCA_024640385.1 Sphingobacteriales bacterium | reverse complement strand
ATCCCCGGAAAGAAAACTTACGTGCAGAAAACTACCATCTTTGGATTTATCCATGATAAATGGATTCTCTTTCGCAATCTTTCTCATCTCATTCAATTCTATTACCATCACAGGCACGTCAAAGCCAAATTCCTTCTTTATTTCCGCCTGGACCTTTATCCCGATCATTTCAGGGTCTGATCCTTTGGTTCGGAAAACAACATTACCGCTCTGGATATAGGATTGGACATCATAAAATGCCAGACCTGTATAAATCTTCTTCAATGCCTCCATTTTGATCATGTTGTGACCGCTGACATTGATTCCACGGAGTATCGAAATATAGGTGTTCATCAGTTCTTAAAAAGAATGTCAGCAATTTCCCAGGCAACAGGCGCAAGATCTGCCTGGTCTGCATTAGCCAGGATCACGATAGCGGTTTTCTCTTCAGGGAAACGATAATACATGGTCCTGAAACCAGGCAGACTTCCTCCATGAAAAACAAGCTTTTTATTTTTATAGTCCGTGGTTTGCCATCCATACCCATAATATACAGCTGAGCCGGCAGGACTTTTACGGGTAGTCAATACAGTATCACTCCACATTTGCTGCCAGCTTTGTTTAGATATGAACTGCTCATTCTGGATCAGCATCTCCCACTTCATCATGTCAGCAATGGTCGATATAAATGCTCCGCTTGGCCTTAGTGCGATCTGGGTCTCGGCTTTGATCAAACTATCCCTGCCCCTTGGGATATAACCTTCGGCTTTGAAAGGATTGACATCATAAACCGTAGTAGTGGCTGTACGATCCAGTCCATATTTAGAAAATATTTCTTCCCACATATATTGTGCAAACGGAATACCGGATACTTTTCTGATCACTTCTGCGAGTATAAAATAACCCAGGTTGCAATACTCCCAATTTGTACCTGTAGGAAATGTAAGTGGGATATTAAAAGCTTCCTTAATGAGAACAGAATCCGATTGAGCAAGATTAAATCTGAAACCTGGTGATTCCCGTGGCAGCCCTGAGGTGTGATTCAAAAGATTCCTGATGGTAATATTTTCCCAGGATGCCGGAGCATCCTGAATATATTTTTTCAGTTTATCTGAAAGCTTCAATTTTCCTTCTTCATTCAGTTTCATGACTGCCACCGCGATCATGTGCTTACTGATGGACCCGAGTTTATAAACGGTGTTCTCGTCTGCTAAAACACGATATTCAATATTTGCAAGTCCATACCCGGACAACTTGACCAGTTTCCCGTTTTCAATAATACCGATGCTAACGCCAACAAGCTTCTGCTCAAGCATTTTTCTATCTATTAACCTATCTATCGTATCCTGCTTTTGGGCAGTTGCAATGGCAGAGACAAACAGAAACAAGATGTGTAGCGTCCATTTCATGCGGGGACTATTTTTTTTGCTTTCTTGGTACTCTCGACTCCGTATCCGCCAGGTTAAAAATGGTCCATGCCAGGATCACCGCATTCTTCATCATATCTTCTTCCGGAACATACTCAGGGAAGTCAAGGTGGGTATGATGATTGACTGTTTCATAACTCAGCGGATCCTGGATGAACTGGAAAGAAGGAATGTTGTAATAATCAAAGGTCTCATGGTCTGTATAGATCGTATTATCTATGGTCACCGTTTTCACGCCAAGTGAAGGTGCCTTATTAAAGATGCTATTGAAAACCGGGCCCGCCATTTCATTTCCCTGCAGGTAAATGCCCCTGATTGCCCCGCCTCCATTATCCAGGTTCAGATAAGCTGAAACCTTCTCTGATTCTGCATTTGGTTTTGATTTCATGTTTCCAAAATGTTCACGTGCATAAGCCACCGATCCTATGAAGTCCTGCTCTTCCCCACCCCATAATCCTATCCTGACGGTTCTTTTTGGCTTTAGACCCGACTGCTTCAATATTCGCAGGGCTTCCATAAGCACTACACAGCTCACCCCGTTATCTGTGGCCCCGCTCGCCAGGTGCCAGGAATCAAAATGGCCGCCGATCATGATCGATTCCGATTTAAGGGCAGGATCGGAACCTTCGATCTCACCAATGATATTCACATTGTTTTCCGGCTCCAGGTAAAAATTGGTTTCGAGATTAAGCCTTACCCTCGGCGAAGCATTCTCTTTCAACAAACGGAGCAACCTGCCAAAATGCTCTGGCATGATGGTGAAAAATGGAAGTGGCCTGATATCTGTTTCCTTATAATAATAAGTACCGCTGTTGGCAAGTATCCCAGTCATCATCGGGGATGTTCTCAGGATTGCCAGTGCACCTTCTTTGTCTACAAACTCAAGAAACGCCTGGTCCTGCACATTCTCAACCGCCCATTCATCCAGCATCTCAGGCAATGGTGTAGCTTTCTCAGCAGGTACAATTTCATTTTCCAATTTCGCCAATTGATCATCACTGAATCTTGAGAATACGGTATCCGTCAATTTTATACTGCGGGGCGCTTTCCCTAAAAGAATGACCTTGCCTCTCAGCCTGCCGGTTAAATTATTTTTGATGGAGTCCAGGGCCTTCCAGTTTTCGACCTGGACCAGTTCACCTTCCACTGTTCCATTAGTACTTTTAGTCCACGCGAGTGGATAGGCCATGATATGCATATAGTTTGGCGCCACCATTTCAACATTGAAACTTTTCATTGACCATCCCCGGCATTCTTTACAGTAGTTCTCGAAATGGACGTTTGTCAACCCGATTTCTTTCATTGTGGCCGCGGTCCACTTCGCTGCGGCATAATATTCCCTCGAGCCGGTAAGTCTTTGCCCGTATTGATCTGTCAACTGGTAGAACATTTTCTTAGCCTGCGACTGCTGGTATCCCACTGCCTTGAGCCTGGCAAGTTGCTGGTCAGTGGTCATTTGTGAATTTCCATAGTGAACCAGCAAAATGAATAGTATCGTAAGGGGTTTGCGCATTTTCTTTTAGAGATTATTGAGAGGTTTTTTCCTGTTCATTTCAATCACCCATATGCCCCTGAGCTCATTCACACTATAACCTATGGCCTTGTCGTTGGGATACAGTTGTTTCAATTTGGCCATTGTATTGGCCGATATATCAAAACCCGGCTTGCCGTGACATTGAAGGCACATCGTCTCTGTAACTATAGGATAATAACCCTGGTTACGCCCATTTTTTTCCTGCATCTTTGGTGTAATAGATTTGCCTTGTTGTAAAGCCGCCCTGGCTTCGTTGATATAAACCAGTTCATCGCCCATAGCTGCATTCAACGGGCTCCTGTTCTTATCAGACACCCGCCTGATCTTCGCTTCAAGTAGGTTTGACATGCTATCTGTCAGAACAAATGCTTTCTCAGAACAGAATAGCAGGGCTCCCTCCGTACCTTTGGTATTGATCGCGTTCACCAGGTTTTTCCCAAGTACTGCCTTGGTCTGCAGCACAATATTCCTTCCCTGTTCCAGAGGTGTGGCGGGGACCGTCTTAATAAATTCACTGACCAGCGGAGCCAGTTTCCCGGGGCTCTCTTCCATAGGCAGATGACCTATGCCATTCATGATCACCAGGGTATCATTAGGCAGATCTCTTTGAAACTTGTATGCATTTTCCAGCGGAATAAGAAAATCCTGTTCGCCCCAGATTATCAGGGTTGGCGCGGTAATTCTTTTCACCAGGCTGGTATCTTCTTTTTCCAGTTCAAGTCTTTTCAGCAAAGCACCCCGGTTTCCTTCACGGAGGGTCATGTCTTCATACAACTGCACCAGGCTATCTGTAACCAGCGCCTTATTTCCATATACATCTTCAATACTTTTTCTTACTACAGATGTTGGGGTAATTACAGTGAGAAGGTGTTTGAGTACGGGGATCCTGCCTAAAGTGAAACCGAGGGAACCTTTTGAAAGAGCAGAAGGATATCCGGCGGGATCCAGCAAAATAAGCTTTTTCACTTCACCAGGATAGTATGCTGCATACGCATATGCGATCTGTCCGCCCAATGAATTACCGGCGAGATAACACTGCTTTACATTTCGCTTCCTGAGAAATTCGTGAACAAATGCCACATATCCTTCAATGCTGTAATTGTTATTGGGGTCAGGACCAGTCAGAGCAAATCCCGGAAGATCCATCCTGATCACGCGGTGATCTTTCGACCATTCCTTTACACAGGCATCCCAGGTAAATATGGAAGATGAAGTGCCATGCAGCAGCACAAGAGGGATACTGTCGGAAGAAGGTCCTTCATCCCGGTAGTGGACATTCATTCCCCTAATTGAATCAAAACGTGATGGAGGCGTGGCATATTTCAGTTTGAGTTGATCAACCTGGATATCTGATTTCGAAAGAATCAGTATTATAACCATCAGCACAAACAGGACCGATGCGATCACCGTTAGGGACTTTTTCAGAAAACTCTTCATGATTATTGAAGATATTCATTTGAAATCAAATACGCTATGGGAACGGTTGCAGCATTGTGATAATAACAAAAGACTATTGTTTACCAAAATCCGTAGGCAGGCCGTCCAGGCTTTTCAGGTTATTTTTCTCCATGTATTCTTTCAGGCCATCAGCTCCTTTTTTCTCCGCCCAATCGAAATGAAGGTCCCGTTCACCCGCATAGTCATATAAGGGAACGCCGAATCCGCATGAGGTCTGCACCAGGTCGATCTTTGCAATTATGATCTGCCGCGTACTGGGAAAGATGGTAAAATAAGGCGCAAAATGGTCCCACTCCTCCGAACCCGGCAAAACAGCACGTCCTTTACCATAAAGTCTCATGATCCTCGGGTCTCCTTCAAATGAACAAAACATGAATGTGATACGTCCGTTTTCCAGCGTATGTGCTGAAGTTTCATTGCCGCTGCTGATCAGATCCATATATCCCACTTCATTTTCTCCAAGTACACGAAAACTGTCCAACCCTTTCGGTGAAAGATTGATTCTCCCATCAGCGCCCAGGGGTGCAGTGGCTACAAAAAAAATATGCTGATCCCTGATGAAGGCTGCATGCGCCTCAGTGATACTGTTATAGAATTTACCCATAGAAATAAAGTTAAGAAAGATACCCTTATCGCAAGAGATCATCAGCCCCATGGGTACCCATCAATATGATCTGCAATTTTCTATTTTTTGATCACGCGGCCGCTGCCCTGTATCAGGGTTTCCACTGCCGGCTGACCCCAGTAGTTCACATTTCCACTCCCATTAATGGTGGCTTTCAATCTTTCCTCCACGGAAACAAAAATATTTCCGCTGCCATATATGTTGGCTTCGGCCTGCCGGACTTCAAGGGTGGGAGAACTGATATTTCCGCTACCGTAAATATGTAACCCGCCAAACTGGTATTTTGAATTCGAGATCTTTATGTTGCCGCTTCCCTGAATGATCGCATGTATGGAATAGACATCACGGAAATTATAGATCTCGATGTCACCACTGCCATGGATAGTTGCCTTTTCAATAAAAGGCAGGGTGATCTGTGCCACCACATTGCCATTCTTTACTGCATGGTACCTGTCGGCGAATTTCAACTTTAATACGCCTCCGTTAACTTCGGTTTCCAGAACAGCAAGCAGGTTCTCGTAGCCGGTGACGCGTAGTTCCTGCACCGGACCATAGGTGATCACTGCCTTGATGTTATAATGTGTTTCAACAGACCTGAACGTGGCCACGGTTCTGTTTTCAGAGATCGTATCGCCTGACCCCTTGATGTCATACTTTTCACATGAGGCCAATAAAAATACCATTGCGCTTAAAAGCATAATTCCTGTCTTTTTCATGTCCGATCTTTAACCCAAAATTATTCAGATGGCCTCGTTTCCCCAATCACATATGAATGTGATAATTGACCGGGTACAGAAAAATAAAAAAGACCCTCCTGGTTTACAGGAGGATCTTGTTCAGGGAATTAAACTCAATGAGGCAATTCAATTTTCAACACCTGGCCACCGCCTTGTGCAGGAGGACCGAAACCCCAATTGGAAACATATAAATTTCCATCAGGACCCATGGTCATTCCGGTTGGAAGTGCAAGGCCCGATGCGATCACTGTTCTGTTTCCACCCGGATCGATCCGGATCACCCTGCCCAAACCTGGTGAAGGGAAAGGCGAACCTGCTGTCATTTCCAGAACATACATCCTGCTGCTTTCGTCAATCACCAGCCCAAGCACCATATTCAGATCCTCAGCCCATATCTTGACCTGGCCTGCCGGATTCACTTTGTAGATCTTTGAAGCCCCACCCGGATTTGGGAAGGGATGAAGATTGCCTACAAAAAAATTTCCCCTGTAAGCCAGGGCAG
>JAHEFC010000235.1 GCA_024640385.1 Sphingobacteriales bacterium | reverse complement strand
ATGCTGCAGCAAATAAGGGCTGGTCTCTTTGGAGAGGAGGTTCATTGACAATTAAAAAATAAAAAGTAAAAAAGTAAAAATTGATGCCTCAATGTTTACTGGAGTAGACTTGTCCGATAGGCTTTTTAATTTTTACTTTTTAATTTTTACTTCTTTAGAAGCCGCACACAGAAATTTATCCAATGCCGCTACCATACTCGGCACCTGGGGTTCCGGAGCTTTGATCTGAAGCTGCAAACCCGCTTCTGTTATGGCTTTCGAGGTATTGCTGCCGAAAGCGCCGATATAGGTTCCATTCTGTGAATAGCCGGGGAAATTGTCGAACAGGCTCTTCACCCCGCTTGGCGTGAAGAAACATATTACATCGTAAGAATGGGTATTGATACTCTTCACCTGCTCATTGCTGATCGTGCGGTACATGAATGGAGTCTGGAACTCGCATTTATAATTCTTCAGCCAGTTTACGATCTCATTGTCCTGCTGGTTTTCTGAGCAGGGGTACAGGAATTTTTCATTCTCCTTGTGCTTATTGATCACGTCAAACAGGCTTTTATTGGTGCCGTCTGCACCATAAAACACCTTCCGTTTCCGGTAAAGAATGAATTTTTGCAGATACAAGGCTACTGCCTCGGTGATGCAGAAATATTTAGTGTCCTGCGAAATACTGAGCTTCATTTCTTCGCATATGCGAAAGAAATGATCGATGGCGTTCCTGCTGGTGAAGATGACGCCGCTGTAATCAGCGATCTCGATTTTTTGCTTACGGAAATCCTTGGCAGAAATGGGTTCCAGCCTTATAAAAGGGCAAAATTCAAGTTCTACCGAATATTTTCGGGCTAACTCGAAATAGGGTGACTTGTCTGACTCGGGCCGGGGCTGTGTAATGAGTATCTTTTTCACTGGTTTTTTAACCTCCGTCATATTCTGCCGTATTCTTTTTCAGAAATTCGTTGTGCAAAGTTACAAAGTTCTATCTAAATACAATCAACAATAGCTTGTAGATCAATAATACCGGGATCACTTCAAAAGCCGCCACGTACAGAATAAAATGTAAAGGGTTAATTTTTAAAATATTACTCACAGACTGAAAGCCCCTGACCATTCTAACTATGGCCAATATGATCAGCCCTATGACCGTAAGGGTTATCACTACCTGCCTGCCGCTGTGATCAGAATATGCCATGAAGATATCCATAGGAACCAGGAATAACCCGGCCATTTTGTTCACCATGAAAACGCTGAACAAATAATTTTCCGAAGCAGACTTTTTATCGAACATCCATCCTGCCAAACTGAGAAAGATATACTTCCCAAAATACAGCAGGGCCAGGGCTCCTATGCAAAGGAGCACGGTAATACCATTGGAATAACCCGTCTGGAAGCCGTAGTGATAAGAAAGAAAATACATGAATATCCCCCCCGTGATGAAAAAGAAAATATTCAGCAGCAGGGTTGGCAGAGGAGACTGTGACAATTGTTCCCGGATCTGTTTCTGCCTCATCGATGTATTGAAAAACACTTTGAACAGATCAGTGAAAAATTTGTAGAAAGCCAAACGCAAAAAAGAGAGAAGCAACAATAAACCACAAAACAAATAGAAAATCCACTCGTACGATGGCGGGATCCTCACCAGTTCACGTACCCTTGGTACAGGAACGGTGACATTGTAACGCTTATCATTTTTTAAATATCCGCCCACCCATTGCCCATATACCGATGGATAGGGTGTAATGTTGAATGGTGATTGAACAGACGGCGTCTTTTTTTCAACCAGGGTATGCAGCACGGAATCTGCTATCGCTTTCACAGAATCCGCTGCCCTCATGGAATCCGGATTCAGTTTTTTTAAGGGCCTGACCGTACTGTCTTGCTCTCTTCCTCTCTGACTCTCTACCTCTCTGATATTGATGCTATCCTGGGCCATCACAGCACTGGCCGCAAGAAGGTAAAGAATCAGGAAGGTTAATTTCATACGGTGGCAAAGTTATCAGAAGATGCTTACAAAACCGAAATGGATCTTTGACTGTCGCAGGTTGAACTGGCCATCATCCCTTTTACCTACGGCATAACTGAGATTAAGTATGCCGGCCTTTGTTTCGAGGGCGATACCAAACCCGGTACCGAAGTATCCATGACTGTTCAACTCTGTATACGTGTTATTCCTGGCCCAGCCTATGTCTGTGAACGCAAACAGGAAAGCATTGATCCCGATCAGGTACCTGTATTCAACAGTACCTACCGCATATTGTGTGGCATAGATACTCTCTTCGTCAAATCCCCGAAGCAATTTGTATCCGCCGATCTGGAACACTTCATTCTTGAATGCATTTTCGGTTTGAACCAGGCCTGCATTGACTGCTGTGCGAAGTGTAGACTGCCTGCCAGTTCTGAAATAATGGGCGCCATTCAGCCTGAACCTGAGCAGGTAGGTTTTCATGGCCAGCGTATCATAGAGACTTTCAAAATCATATGGCTTGCCTGATGCATCTGTGGTCAAAGATGTGATCGTATTATTCTTCCTGATATTTCTCAATCCACCGCTGAACAACAGGTAGAGTTCATTGCCCTTCCTGGGGTTGAGCCTGTAATCTGTGTTGTTGAACTGGTAATCCACGCCAAGGTTATTGGTACTCACATCCAGAAACTCCGGCAGTGTTTTACTGGCTTTGATCTGGTTGGTATCCACCGTGATCAGGTTGGTTTTGAAACTCTGGAAAAACAGTCTTCCCTGCTGCCTTTGAGAAACCATGTATTGAAGGCCAATAAAAAGATTGATGTTCAGGAATGAACTGTCTTTTTTGAAAAGGTCAAAATTGAAATCAAACCCGAATTTGGTTTTGAAAATATAGGGTTGCTGGAAAAGGAGATTCAGCCTGGGCGATTTAACCTGGAGCTGCTGCCAATTGGCACCAATGGTTTCTCCGCCACCCAAGGCATTTTTCAGATTCAGGTTGGCTTCGCCGGTAACCAGCAGCTTCCCTCCCAGCTGGGGGTTGGAGGGAAGAAGTCCGATCAACGCATTGATCTGGCTGCTTCGTTTTGAATCCAGGTAGAGATTAAGCGTAGAGCCCGTTCCCAACAGGGTCATGTCCCAGGGTTTGGTCTCTTTCAGAAATGGAAGCTCCATCAGTCTCCGGCTCACGGCATCCAGCTTGTCTTTCCGGTAATAAGAGCCTTTGGGGATCTCCAGGTACTGTTGCAGGTAAAAATTAGAGATCCTGGCCGTCCCGGTAACAGTAATGCTGTCTATCTTATAATGAGGTCCCTTCTCCATGAACCATTGCCCACTGACCACATCATCTTCGATCACCAGGCTGTCTATCCGGAAACTTGCAAACGGGTAACCATGATTCTCCATATATATCAGCACTTTTTCCTGGAACTGCTGCAATTTGTCCAGGTCAACCAGTTTTCCCGAAAACACCCGCTCGGTGTAACCCAGCGTTGTAAGGGCCGCCGCATCGGTTTCTTTCAGGGCAATATTCTTCCAACGGTACTGCCTGCCAAAAAAGATCCAGATCTCCGCCCCCGATGTTGTGTATTGCACGCTGTCTATCGAAAAACTGATATACCCCTTCGCTTTTTGTTGATTTAACAGGGTTTCTATGTATAAAAAACAGTCGTTTTGTGAGGTAAATACAGACTTCAGTCCTAAGTTTTCAGGAGCCAGGGAGGTATCTTTGTCTGAGATATGATAGCGGAGTTCGTAACGGTCCTGCCCTGCGCTGTTAAGCCCAAGTAGGATCAGCCCTAAGGCAAAGAACATTTTAAACCGCTGCATCATACAAAACTACAACGATGATGGTTAATCCGTTTGAAACATACGCCGGCGTTTATGTCCATATTCCCTACTGCAAGAAAGCTTGTCATTATTGTAATTTTCATTTTTCCACTTCGCTGCAGAGTAAGAACGACATGGTGCTTGCTTTATTGAGGGAGATCGACATTACCAGGGGCAAGAACCGAAGGCTGATCACTTCCGTATATTTTGGCGGGGGAACTCCCTCTGTACTGCTCAGAAAAGAACTGCGGTCACTGATGGAATCGATCAGGAAATTGTTCAAGATCCTTCCTGACGCTGAATTCACCTATGAAGTGAATCCGGATGATATGAACGAAATGACGGTTCCTTTCTGGAAACAGCAGGGGTTTAACAGGCTGAGCATAGGCATTCAGTCGTTCAGGGATGAAGACCTGGCCTGGATGAACAGGAGTCATACTGCCAAACAGGCGCTGGAAGGATTGGAACTGGTCAGGTCTGCCGGCTTCACTAATTTCAGTATTGACCTTATTTATGGTATACCCGGATTGTCAGATGAAGCCTGGAAAGCCAATATTGAAAAGGCGATTGCACTCGATATTCCTCATATTTCGGCCTATGCACTCACCGTAGAGCCCAAAACTGCCCTGAATACCATGATCTCCCAGGGTAAAAAAGAACCCGTAGACCCGGAACAGCAGGCCAGGCAGTTCCTGATCCTGATGGACATGCTGGAGCAAGCTGGTTATGAGCATTACGAGATCAGCAATTTTGCCAAACCGGGGTTCCGGTCCAAACACAACTCGTCTTACTGGCAGGGTATCCCCTATTTCGGCTTCGGTCCGGGGGCCCATTCTTATGATGGATATACCCGATACTGGAACATCAGCAACAATGCCCGGTATATAGATTCACTGAACTCCAATAATATTATTCCTTTTGATAAGGAAGACCTCACCGAAACCATGCAGGTCAACGAGTATATTATGACCTCCCTGAGAACCATGGAGGGTATTGACCTGGCCTACCTGGGAGGGAAATGGGGTTCAGATAAGGTTGAACAACTGAAAAAAGACAGTTTCAAATATGCTTCCAGGGGTATGGTCAGTTACAACAATGATCATATTATCCTGACCCGGGAGGGAAAATTATATGCCGATGGCATTGCCTCGGACCTGTTCTTCGTATCAAGGGACAAGGAAAATCACGCAGAGACCCAGAATAAATAGAGAATTTATCAGCGCTACATTTATTACAACTTACCCCGGCTCCGTCGGGGTTTACTACATTCGTTACATTCTCTACATTTGTTTTACTGTTTGTTGAACTTTTAATACCTGAAATTGTTATAGACCTAAAACAACCCGACATGCCCGGAACAGTTTTACGCAAGTACAGGGAACTAAGGAATTATTCCCAGGATTATGTAGCCCGCAAAATGGGGATCTCTCAGAATGCCTACAGTAAGATCGAAAATAATATCACCCAGTTAACAGTAAATCATATTAAACAGATCTCCCAGATCCTCGAGGTATCCATGATGGACCTGCTACGGGATGATTTCGAGATCCACGGACCTGCCAATATTCATACGGAGAGTATCAGCAAGGAAGCTTTGTTGCATATGTTGGACAATGTAAAGATGAAGCTGGAAGAAAAGCATCCGCAAAAGCATGATTTCTACCCGGTGATCATGGCTTTGTTACAATCTGTTGATTCAACAGTAACAAGCGTTCAATAAATAGTGAGATAGTCAGATAGAAAGATAGGGAGCATTTCCGGTACCACAAGAACCAGGGATGCTCCCTATCTCTCTATTTAGCTACCTCTCTATTTAAATCAACACCGCCTCAATCTTCTTAAACCCTTCTGCAGGTTCTATACCTTCCCAAAGTATACTGTAAATGGCATCGGCGATGGGAATGTCTGCATTGAATTTTTGATTCAGTACATGCACTGACCTGCTTGCATTATATCCTTCGGCCACCATATTCATTTCAAGCTGGGCTGCCTTCACTGAATAGCCTTTGCCGATCATGTTGCCAAAAGTGCGGTTCCGGCTGAACAGCGAATAGCTTGTCACCAGCAGGTCACCCAGATAAACAGAGGCTGCATAGTTGGGCGATTTTTTATGCGAAGCCAGCTGTTTATGAATACCCACCTCCATATTGGCAATGCCTGCCCTGCGGAGAAATCCCGCCATTTCATCTGCACAATTGGCAATGAACACGCTGAGGAAATTGTCTCCGTACTCCAGGCCATGGGCAATACCTGCTCCCAGGGCAAAAATATTTTTCAGTATGGCGGCATATTGCACCCCGAAAATATCGTTATTGACCACCGTATTGAGATTGGGTCCCTGGAAGCATGAGGCCAGTTCCTGTGTATAACGTTCATCTATACCCGAAAATGTGAGGTATGAAAGTTTTTCTGCCGCCACTTCCTCTGAGTGGCAGGGTCCCATGATGGTGAAATAATCTTCGTAGGGAAATCCGAACTGCTCTTTAAGGTACTCGTTGAGCAGCTGGTTCTTACC
>JAHEFC010000021.1 GCA_024640385.1 Sphingobacteriales bacterium | reverse complement strand
AAGTTTCTTCACCATCTTGTTGTATTCCGCCACCAGGCCACCGATTTCATCTTTACGGTTCCATGTGATCTCTTCATTATGCTTGCCAAGATTGATCTCGCGCATCTTCTCGCCTATCCATGAAAACGAACGGGTGATGCGGTTAGTGAGAAAAACAGATATTACACCTGATATCAGGAAGATGAATGCATTCAAAGACAACAAGGTCACCAGGAAATTGGATATCTCCTGGTTCAGGTCCCTGCTTGAAGTGAAATACGGGATATTAATGTAACCCTGTACGTTCCGGTTCTCATCTTTCAATGGAACGTAAATACTGAGGTATTTCAGCTTTCCTGCTTCCTCATTCTGCACATGCTGGATCTTCCTAAGGGTTTTCATGTTGTAAAAAGCCACAGGATCCATCATACGGCTTAAAATACCCTTGTTGTATACCAGGGGCTGGGAAGACACAGTAAGCGAGCCCTGGCCATTATACAGGTTCACATCCACATTGTGGATCTCTGAGATATCTGCGATCGATTTGGCAAGATTGTCATTTCCCAAAGAATCCAGTCGTTGAAATCCCTGCTGGTTCAACTGGCTCACATCGATCCGGTTATTGATCTCGTTGGAGATCACGTTAATGGTGCGGCTTAACCGGTCCTGGTTATTCTTGTTATACCTATTGATGAAGAAGAAAATGGTGGCAACACCAATGATGAAAAAAGAGAAAAGGCTGATGAAGATGATGGTGGTGAAGATCTGCTTTCTGATATTCAGCTGCCATAATTCCCTGAAGTTTGACCAACGGAATCCCGATCGCATAAGCAGGCTTATCAGCTGGATACAGCCCACAAGAAATAAAAAGGCACAGAAAAGATAGGCAAACAGGGTGATCGCCTCGAGCAGAATGTTCGTTTTCCTGGTGATCACCACTATCCGGTCTCCGCCCTGCTTATACCATAATTCACTGAACCCGTTGCGGTTCCTGAATTCAGACTCCGAAAAAGACATTTCATCAGCGTTCAAACTGCCAGGGAACGGATAGTCGTTGACATTGGTGATCAGTTCCCCCTGATTATATACCGCATAGGCATAAAGTGGAGATCGTTCGAAAGAATAGTCTTCAGACTGTTTGAACAGTTCCGGAATCATCGCTTCGCTCCTGTACCTGCGGGGATTTGAAAGCATGAATACATAAGCCACTGTTGCATTGGAAGTGTCCTTCACCTCCCGTTGATAGATATAACTGAACCTGTCAAAAGCAGTTTCATAATACCTCAGATTATTGATACCCGTTCTTTTCCCCTGCATGGTATAAATGGTTGCCAGGGTATCGTAGTTAAAATGTTCATATCCTGAGAGTGGCTGACCATTCTCATCAAAAACATAGAACTCAGTCTCATACCGGTTGAGGTATCCCGAAAAGTTCGCATTGATGACAGAGTCCTTAAGATGTTCACTTTCTTCAGGATTTCGGAGCCGGTTCAGGTTCTCCTGCCAGAAATAATTATTCAGACTGCCAATGGCTACATTCAGTAATTTTTCGCTGGAAGGATCTGCCTGCCAGGCAAGTTTTTCAGCTACACGTCTCCTGATCTCTTTTTCTTTTTTCCTGTTCTGGCTGCTGATCACCAGGGTGATCGATGCTGAAAAAATCACCAGCCAGTATACCATGGCCGTTCCGGAGATATAATAGATCCCCCTGAGCATTTTATTCTGCGAAATTGCCAGGTAGATGAGTAGCCATAAAATGACCGACATCTGAAAATCGAAAAGGCTATTGATCTGTGTGGTCAGGTACAGGAGCCCGGCCACTACAATTACAAGTATTTTGAAAAGAAATGTGGCTTCAGGCAGGCTGTCTGCAAACCGCAGGATCACCTGGGAACTGATAAAGAATGCCATACATACGGAACAGAGCACAATAAATCCGAATACCGAATACAGATTCAGGCTGAAAAAATTGGTAACATCAAAAGGTATCTGGGAATCCGCCACCAGGCTCCTGATGATATTTCCACTGACCAGGGTAAGCAATACCAGCAAGGCCATCAATGCTGAAGCCACTATGATCCTTGCCGGTTTCGTTTTCAGCTTTATTCTGATATCCTGGGTGTTGATCTGCCTTCGTGCAAACACGGCAAGCCAGAAGAAAAGTAATGCATTGATCAGCAGGTCACCCAGGGATTTGAGTACATAATTGTACCCATAGACCGAGGGAGAAAACAATTCGAACTGCCGGAAATCAAACGGAATGTTGAAATAATAAGTAAGCCCTCTTAATCCAAATATTCCTGCAGAAAGAAATCCTATGCCCCATCCTGCACCAAACCGTTTTGAAACCGCCAGGGAGATCTCGTTCAGGTAGAACAAAAGACAAAGCGAACCCAGGATACGCAGTAAGATGGTGATCCAGTCGTTGGTGATGGTTCGGCCATCACCTTTGGTGCCCAGGTAATAGAGCACCTTTCCCAGCGAGTTCCTTACGGGGTATCCGGTTTCTCTTGCAGAAATTGTATAATTCTTCTCAACATTCGGATGGTCTACAAACCCATTACGCAGGTAATCGTTCTGGAGGTAAAAATCTCTGCGTACAGGTATAAGCGCAAAGGCCAGAATATTCTGACTGCTTCTTAAAAGAAGTTTCCGCCGGATGAGCTCATATTGCCCGTTGGGAAGGTTTACCAGGTATTCGCCATCAGACCTGGCCAGCATCTCGTCTGTGGGTAGGCTTTCCTGGGTGTTCCAGAATTTGAGATCGATGGGGCCGTATTCTTCAAGTTTGTAAATGAAAATGCCATAACCCTTTTCAGTGAGACCATTGACCTGTTTTTCAGATTCGTTGGCATTCAATAAGCGAAGCAGGAGGGCGGTATCGGAAATAACACTGAAAAAATCACGCTCATTCTTTTCAAGGTAGTTCTCGAGGTTTTTTTTCACCCCTTTGGGAGAAGATGTGTACGACCAATAATTTGAAAAGATGAACGACAAGGTAAACAACCATGCCGCACCTATCAGAAAATAAGCGTTCCTGTAAATGGTATCTTTCCAGAAAGTTCTCAATTGATCACAGCTTTTGTCGCTTAATACTGTTCCACATCTCATCCATTTCGCTAAGAGACATATCGTGCAGGGATTTTCCCTGTTGCATGGCGATAGCCTCCATTTCCCTGAACCTGCTGATGAATTTCTTGTTGGTTCGTTCGAGCGCCTGTTCAGGATCTGTATGCAAAAAACGTGCGTAATTCACCAAAGAGAACAGAACATCGCCCAATTCTTCTTCCACCTTCACTTTATTCTCGTCAATATCGCTGCCATCCCATATTGCAACTGCTTCTTTCAACTCCCCTATTTCTTCATCCACCTTGTCCCAGACCTGTTCCCTGTTGTCCCACTCGAATCCAACCTGTTTTGCTTTTTCCTGCAATCGCATTGCCTTTACCATTGATGGAAGTCCATTGGGCACACCAGACAGAACAGAGGTTTTACCTTCTTTTAGCTTCAGCTTCTCCCAGTTCTTTTTGACATCCTCTTCATCCTTCACTTTCACATCGCTGTAAATATGGGGATGCCTGCTGATCAGTTTTTCGCAGATCCCATTGATCACTTCCTCAAGGGTGAACTGGCCCTGTTCCTTCCCGATTTTGGCATAAAAAACGATATGAAGCAACAGATCGCCTAGTTCTTCTTTAATGCCTTTCCAGTCTTTCTCGGAGATCGCCTCTGCCAGTTCGTAGGTCTCTTCTATGGTCATTGACCGGAGGGTATCGATCGTCTGCTTTCTGTCCCAGGGGCATTTCTCCCTCAGATCGTCCATGATCCCTGCAAGTCGCTGAAAAGCATGATTAGTTTCGTTCATATTACAAGTTTGGCGCCTCTCAATTTTGTTAAAAATAAGCACAATTACCATACAGGAAGGCCTTTAAGCTTCGTTAATATCATTGAACGAAATGACCGGCCTCATTAATTGATTAATTTGCATCCATGCAAAAAAATGCTCTGCTCTTTGCTTTCTCGTGGTTTGTTATGATACCTGCGCTTCATGCCCAGTATTATTACCAGGATATCATTACCAACAAGTCTAACCACGAGCAGTTCCAGCTGATGAAAAAGGAAAAAGTTACCGGTGTGACCATAAAAAGTGTAGAGGCTACCGGGGAAACCACTGAAGGATTCTTTATGGAACAGTTGTTCAACAACAGTTATACCCAGTTAAAAACCACAACCAGGTTGCCTGCCGCCAAAGAGAAATCGGTGATGGTGAACTATTATAACCAGCAGGGATACCTGTATAGAACGGTTGACAGCAGTGAGAACTCGATCACAATTTATGAATACAGTTACGTACCCGATGGCCGAATGGCTTCGATCCTGAACACCAGCAGGTCGCAGGAAGACAAAACTAAAACAACGGAATCACATACCTGGATCTACAATGACAAAGGAATTCCGGAAAAGATGGTCCGGGTAAGAGAGAATGCTGACACTATGGAGATCAGGCTTGCAGCGGATGATAAAGGGAATGTGACAGAAGAACAGTCGTTTAGGAAAGGGATCGCCGGCGATAAGGTTTTTTATTACTATGATGAAACCGGCAGACTGACAGATATTGTAAGATACCAGGACAAACTGGGTAAACTCATCCCGGATTACACTTTTGATTACAACGCCGAAGGAAGGCTGGCCGAAATGATGGTGGTGCAACAAAGCGGGAAGGACTACCTGATCTGGAAATATGATTATAACGCAAACGGCCTTAAGAAAAGGGAAGCCTGTTATACCAAACAAAAAAGACTGGAGGGTTCGATGGAATATAGTTATGAAATGAAAAAATAATTTGTCAAAATTCCCTAATTTTGTCGCCCGTTGCCCAGGTGGCGAAACTGGTAGACGCGCTACTTTGAGGTGGTAGAGCCCGAAAGGGTGTGCAAGTTCGAATCTTGTCCTGGGCACGAAAAAAACCCAGCCTTTGGCTGGGTTTTTTTAATGTGGGAATGTGATAAATGTGGGAATGAAGAAATCATTGTATTTATGCACTCTCCCATTTCATTCATCACATTAACCACATTTTTCACATTCCCACATTTTTCCGTATTACGATCCCTTTGGGATCGTAATACGGAACGTGGTTCCTTTCCCGATCTCTGAACTTTTTACAACCAGGTGGCCGTTGTGGTAGTCTTCAATGATCCGTTTGGACAGGGTAAGGCCAAGCCCCCAGCCCCTTTTCTTAGTAGTGAACCCGGGATTGAACACCTTACTGATATGCGAAGAACTCATGCCCTTGCCCGTATCGGTAATGTCGATCATCACTTTGCCCGGGTGCTGGTGGACCTGAATTTTGATCTCGCCCCTGCCCTCCATGGCATCCAGCGCATTCTTTAAAAGATTCTCGATCACCCAATCGAACAAAGGATTGGAGAGAGGCACTTTCAGTATTTCACTGTCTGCTTCCATGATGAATTTCACTTTGTCAGTTGCTCTTTTTTTCACATATTCCATCACATTCCCCAGGGCTTCTATCAGGTCTCTCTGCTCGAGCTGGGGCGCACTTCCGATCTTTGAAAACCGGTCGGACACTAACTTCAGTCTGACTACGTCTTTTTCAATTTCATTTACCATGTCCTGGTCAGTTCCGGTTTCCCTCAGCATCTCCACCCAGCCGTGGAGAGCAGAAACCGGCGTTCCCAACTGGTGTGCTGTTTCCTTGGCCATTCCGGCCCAAAGCTGGTTTTGCATGGCACGGTGGCGGGCATTCAGGGCATTCAAAGTAACCAGTATGAATAGTGCTACAATGAAAAGCTGGACAAAAGGGTAATAACGAACTTCTTTAAGAAGCCTTGATTCGCCATAATAGTATTTGTTGAACTTTGCCGAATCGCTGCTCAGGTATGTAATGATGGGGCCGTTCTTGGCAAAATCCCGGATCTTTTTCTCAAGATATTCCTTATCCCCAGCCACATCGGCCGAATCGATATTGTGAAAGTTGGTGATGCTGTCTTTCTCGTTGGTTTCAATTACCGGTATGGTTTGCTGTGAGGAGATCATGACAGAAGCGAACGTGATATTATCGTCTGGGCCTGCACTGGCGATGTAGCGGTGTGCTTCGGCCCAGGCTTCCACGATCTGGCGTTCATCGGCCGCTATTTTGTTAGCCAGGTAGTTTGAATAGAAAATGGTACCCGTTACGATGATCAGCGCCACCAGGGTCAACAATGTTCTCCAGTTTGCAAATGCCGGCATAGTGATTAATGAATTAGGGCTTATTTTTGGCAATATAAACTTAGCAATTGGATTCACCATCTGTAGCGATAGTCATACTGAACTGGAACGGAAAAAAACACCTGGAACAATTTTTACCCTCGATCTTCCGCACTACTTATTCAAATGTTCAAATAGTGGTAGCTGATAACGGATCAACAGATGATTCCATCAGTTTCCTCAATTCCAATTATCCATCAATCAAACTGCTTAAAAGCCCTGTTAATGAAGGCTTTGCCAAAGGATATAATACAGCATTGAGACAGGTTGATGCCGATTATTATGTTTTGCTGAATTCAGATGTGGAGGTCACCCCGGGCTGGCTGGAACCGATGGTATCATTACTGGAAAACGACAGGAATATTGCAGCCTGTCAACCAAAATTGCTCGACTACCGGACCAGGAAGACATTTGAGTATGCCGGTGGTGCAGGAGGCTGGCTGGATGCTTTCGGTTATCCGTTCTGTAAAGGAAGGATATTTGACGATTGTGAGGAAGACAGGGGCCAGTATGATAGCTGTGAACCCATATTCTGGGCCAGTGGCGCTGCCTTGTTCATCAGGCCCGAGGTGTTTCATCATGCGGGCGGTTTCGATCCTTTTTTCTTTGCACACCAGGAAGAGATTGACCTATGCTGGAGAATACAGTTGATGGGATATAAAGTGTTCTCCTGCCCTTATTCTGTAGTATACCATGTGGGAGGAGGAACATTACCAAAGGGCAATGAAAGAAAGGTTTTTTTAAATTTCAGAAACAACCTGGTCATGCTTTCAAAAAACCTGCCCTGGCCTCAGAAGATCTGGAAAATCCCACTTCGGATCCTGCTGGATGCAGTGAGTGCCTGGAAAAACCTGCTGCTGTTGCGGGAGCCCCATTATTTTTGGGCTGTTCTGAAAGCGCACGGCGCCTGGGTTGCCTGGATCATCTATCACAGGAAAGAAAGTATCTTCCCGCCAACTACCTCTGGCCCGCTGGAAGGATTTTACCATGGGAATATCGCCTGGGAACATTTCATTCAGGGGAAAAAACTATTCACTGAAATTGTCCACTCCAAAAAATGAATATTTGTTCTCAAACCTTATTTTTGCAACGCAATAGTTAAATATGGCACATCAACTGGAACAAAGCGCTGATAAAAAAGAATTTGGAAGAAACTGGGTGATCACTTCACGTTTTCTTTTTCATGTTCAGGTATTCACTTTCACTGCATTTTTATTGGGCAGCTGTTACGGACTGTATTCAGCACGTTATAAAGGGAAACCTAAGGTGGAGATCCCTGAAAGCACCCAATACACTCCAAAATACAAGTAATTTTTTTGGCTGAAACGTTGCAATATGTATATTTGCAACCCGTTTTCAGCTCTTAAATATGCGGAAGTAGCTCAGCTGGTAGAGCATCACCTTGCCAAGGTGAGGGTCGCGGGTTCGAATCTCGTCTTCCGCTCAGATAACCATCCCGCACATCGGGATGGTTTTTTTGTTCACAGCCCGCCCGGGTGGTGGAACTGGTAGACACGCAGGACTTAAAATCCTGTTCGCCGAAAAAGCGAGTGCGGGTTCGATTCCCGCCCCGGGCACAAAAAACCCAAGCTTCAGCTTGGGTTTTTCAATGTGTTAAATGTGATCAATGTGGAGAATGTGGTAATTCATTCATGCTCAAAGCCCCGCCTCCATTTCAAGCATATTTCTCTCCCATTTCACTTTCTGGCTTGCGTTTTGTGCCTCCAAAAGGATAATTTATTCATCCTATTTTCGTTATTCCTTTAAAGCTGTACCCCTCCTGATGGAATTATTGATCACTTTAATACTGATCCTGGGATTGATTTGGTTGATTGTGAGGCAATCCCGGATTGGAAGGTCAGCAGATGTTAATGAAAGCACGGGGGAACTTGAAATGAATAAAGAGGCCGGGAATATCAGCTCTCCCCTGGTATACCGCGGCGAAAACCTGGACTTTTCAGAAGAAGTGCTGCGGAAAGTACTGATCAAACATTTCCCCTATTTTTCCAGGCTGGTACATCCGGATCAGGATAAATTCATCAGCAGGCTGCGAAAATTCATCCGGGCTAAGATATTCGTTATCCATGATGTAAAAGGCTATCGCGAAATGCCTATCCTTCTCAGTGCTGCTGCCATCCAGCTCACTTTCGGCCTGAGCAAATACATGATGCCTCATTTCACTATCATCCAGATCTACCCGCAGGAATTCATTGGCATGGAACCCATGCGTATCCTGATCGGCAATGTCAGTGGCAACACGATCAATATCGCATGGAAACAATTCCTGGAAGGTTACAAAAATAAATACGACCGGAACAATCTGGGGCTGCATGAAATGGCACATGCGCTTTATTACCAGAACTTTGAGGCGGAAGAGAATCGCGACAGCGTATTCCAGGACTCATTCCATCATTTCACATCACTGGGTGACAAGGTTTTTGAGCGCGAGAAACTACTCCTTGTTGGCCTTTATTCTAATTATGCAATGAAGAATTTCCAGGAGTTCTGGGCGGAAAGTATCGAGATCTTTTTCCAAAGTCCCGATAAACTAAACGAACAATATCCCGACCTGTATAAATTGCTTTGCGACCTTTTGTCCCAGGACCCGCTGAATTATCCCAATCACAATTATCCCGTGTGATCGCTGCTCACCCAGCTCAGGCATACATCTTCAAACAGCTTGTAGAACACATCAAGGCGGGCAAGGGGATCACTACTGAAAAGGATCTTCAAATGATCCTGCGATGAAGAGGACCCGAATTCCTGAATATGGATATGTTCCCTGAAATCCACCCCCCCGTTGCCATGCCATTTGAACACCGATTCTTTTACGCTCCACATCAGGGTCTCCGTAATGAAAGGCGGAGCTTCTTTATTATTGATCAATTCGTGTTCCGGGGCAGACAGGAATTTATGCATCACTTTCATCACTTTATCACTATACAATTCCACATCAATGCCCACCCTTTGGGTTGAGCTGACTATGGCTGCTGCGTAATCGCCGGAATGTGAAATGGAAAAATGGTATTGCTCATTGTGCAGAAAAGGTTTCCGCGTATCTGCTATCCGTATCAACTCATAGGGAAAATCGGGGAACAGGAATTTCAGCAGGTATCTGCCTGCCAGGTGCTGCCGCTTTTTATGCGGATGGGTGATCTCCCTGTGTAACGGCACCTCCTTAAGGAAGAAAGAAGACTCCTCTTGTATCTTCCATACCCCCAAACGGGTGGTCTCGTTGATATCTTGTTGATAAAACAATGACATATACAGGTCCTAAATGCGAATTTCGCTTTCTTACAAAAGCCAACAAAAAACAAAGTTTTCAATGATCCTCTCCGATAAACGTATCCTGGAAGAAATGGCCCAAGGGACCATAGTGATCAAGCCTTATGACCGTGAAGCGCTGGGCAGCAACTCATACGATGTGCATCTGGGCCCAACACTGGCAACCTACCGTGAACACATCCTTGATGCTAAAAAACACAATGAGATCGAATATTTCGACATCCCGGAAGAGGGATTTGTACTTTACCCGCATATTTTCTACCTGGGCGTCACACTCGAATATACCGAGACTCATGCTCACGTTCCATTCCTTGAAGGTAAGTCTTCCACGGGCAGATTAGGCATCGATATTCATGCCACTGCGGGTAAGGGGGATGTTGGCTTTTGCGGTAACTGGACACTGGAGATATCCGTGAAACAGCCCGTGAAAGTCTACAAGGGCATGCCGATTGGTCAATTGATCTATTTCCCGGTCGATGGAGAGATCGAAGTCAAATACAATCAGAAGAAAAATGCCAAATACAGCGGCCAGATCGATCGCCCTGTGGAAAGTATGATGTGGAAGAATAAATTCTGATCACAATTCGCCTTTTTGGCGATAGTAAGCCAATAGCCAGGCCACCACCTGGTTGTAGCTGCGCCTTCCTGCAGGCTGTTCGTTCAGTTTCAGGTATTGGTTATAAACTACGTCAATGAGATCACCCATCGGTGTATCGTAGGCCCTCATCCATTTCCGGTATTCCTCGATATCGCTCCTGACCAAAGGATCCAGATTCTTCATGTTCTGCTTTGCAGCCACTGAATCCACCTGCCTTAATTCATTGTTGGCATACAAAAACATATTGAGATAGGTGGAATAGAGCATCGCACTGTCTTTCGATTCCCTGGCTGCCAGGAAACCAACGAAATTGGCTTCATTTTCCTTGGCATAACCAGCCTGGTGGGCCATTTCATGGCATGTTACAAATGGAACCAGGAAGCCCGGCACCCTGGTATTCACCTGTCCTTCCCCTGAAAACGGGTTATAATACCCCGAGTAACCCATGTAATTGCCAAGTGCACCAAATATGGAGGGTTTTAGGGAAAAGGGTGAAGATTCGAGGAAAGGATATTTAAGGGAGATGCTCTTATATGCCTTTTTCGCCAGTCCGGCTGAGCTGGAGAAACCTATAGCCGGGTTGGCTGGCCGGAACTGATTGGTCTTTTGAAAAAGAATGGATGTCAATGTTGAAAGTTGGACAGATGAACTGTCTTCCAGTCTCAGTCCAACCTGGCCGGCAATTCCTGTACGATTATAGTTCAATCCCCATAACAAATTGAATACCAAATATATAACAAGGAATACTTGAACTAAATTAGAGATCCATTTCCGGGTCCATTCCCAATTCACTACTTTGTTCTTTATGGCCCGGTAGCCTATAATGAAACCCCTGATCAACAAAAGGCCGGCCGCAATATAGAGTAGGTCGCCTACGCTGAAGGGAAACCATGCCGTCAGAAATCGCATAAAGCGGGAGACCAGGGGATAAAGGCCGCCTGAATAATATTGTTCAACCCACTGGGGCTCAAGTATGGAAAGCCTGACCAGTACAACACCTGCCAGTAACAAGATCCATGAACGGTTGGGCCATTTTCCCTTAGGCATAATTGGAAATTAATACAAAAGATAATACCTTTGCAGGCCTTTAAATCGGGTTGTTATGTCCGGACGCAGGGAATTTGATATAGCATTTGTAGGATTGAAGCCCGGGGTCCATGAGTACACCTATGAGATTGACGAAAAGTTCTTTGCCACTTATCCTCCACAGGATTTCTCCAATGTGAAGGCGAAAATACGCCTGAAGCTGGAGAAAAACACAAATTTCATGATCTTGAAATTTGAAGTGGGTGGAACAGCAGATGCACAATGTGACAGGTGTGGTAATCCGTTACCGCTTCAGTTGTGGGACGATTTTGAGGTGTTGGTGAAGTTGGTGGACGACCCTGAGAAAATGAATGATGAAGAGGAAGATCCTGATGTGTTTTATATTTCACGTGGCGAAAGTCACCTGAATGTAGAAAACTGGATCTACGAATTTATAACGCTCAGCGTGCCAACGCACCGGATGTGCCCTGAAGAACAGGTCGGCGGTCCTCAATGCAACAAGGAGGTGCTGGAAATGCTGAGAAAAATGAACGAAACAGAAAACAAAAGCCAGAACCCTATTTGGAAGGGGCTGGATAAATTCAGGAATATATAAACTTACAAATATGCCAAATCCCAAAAGAAGGCACTCCCAGCAACGCAGTGCTAAAAGAAGGACTCACTACAAAGCTGAAAAAGTAACACTCAGCAAGGATAGCACAACCGGAGAGCTTCATGTACGTCACCGTGCGCATGAAAGTGAAGGAAAGCTGTTCTACAAAGGAAAGCTGGTAGCTGAGAAGTCTCCTATCTAAGCATAGCTTGGAAATAATTAATAATTAAAAAGTAAAAATTAAAAATTGTTCCTTAAGGGAATGATTTTTTAATTTTTACTTTTTATTTTTTAATTCTTTAGCTCAACTTTATCCTCATGAAGATAGGTTTAGACATGATGGGAGGCGATTTTGCCCCTCTAGAAGCCATAAAAGGAGTAAGCATTTATCTTTCCGAAAATGCAAAGCCAGCCCATATCGTAATGATCGGGGATCAGGATACACTGAAAGAACTGGCCGACCTGCATCAAATCGATCCATCTTCCTATACCATCGTACACGCCAGCCAGGTGATCGATATGCACGAACACCCCACCAAAGCTCTGAAAGAAAAACCCCAGTCGTCCATCGCCATAGGATTCCACTTACTGGCTACAGGCAAAACTGATGCTTTCATCAGCGCCGGAAACACGGGCGCCATGATGGTAGGATCGCTTTTCATCATCAAAGCCATTGAAGGCGTGCAAAGACCTACAATTGGCGCCTATATGCCCCGTGAAAACGGGAAGATGGGGTGGCTGGTGGATGTTGGCATCAATGCAGACTGCAAGCCTGAAAATCTTTTGCAATTCGGCATACTTGGCTCCCTGTTTGTCAAATATGTATGGAATGTAGACACTCCCCGCGTTGCGTTGCTTAATCTGGGTGAGGAAGAGGGCAAAGGAAATATACTAACCCAGGCTGCTTATCCCCTGCTGAAAAACTGTGAAGACATCAATTTTGTAGGAAACGTTGAAGGCCGTGATATCTTCCTTGACAAATCTGATGTGATCGTTTGTGAAGGATTCACAGGCAATGTGATACTCAAGCTGTCAGAAAGTATATATGATATTACGCAGCGCCGCAATATAAAAGACGAATACTTCGACAAGTTCCATTTTGAACAATACGGTGGGGTTCCCGTTCTGGGTGTTGCAAAGCCCGTGATCATTGGTCATGGTATTTCAGAAGGGCCTGCCTTTTCCAACATGATCCTCATGGCCGAAAAAATGATCTCCACAGGTCTGTTGGAAAAGATCAAAGAAAGTTTTATACAGAATAGTGAAGCTGAGTAGGCCGCAACGTTTATTCATTCTCACATTCCCGACATTGATCACATTCCCCCCATTCTAGACCAGCCTGTCTTTAAATGCCTTTGCCACTGCTTCTGACTTGCTGTTCACATGAAGTTTTTCATAGATCTTTTTGATATGCGAACGCACCGTGTCAATGGCAATATACATTTCGGAAGCTATCATCTTATAACTGTAACCCTTGACCAGGTACTGCAATACTTCTTTTTCACGTTCAGAAAGATTATAATCTTCCCCGTCCGTCCTGTTCATTACAGAAAACATCTTGAGCACCTGGGTGGCAATGGCTGAAGTCATTGGGGCCCCACCCGTGGAAGCTTCGCTGATATGTTCCAAAAGCTTCGCCGGCGGTGTTTTCTTTAAAATATACCCGTTTGCACCGTTCTTGATAGCTTCAAAAACATTGTTGTTATCGTCAAAGACTGTCAGCATCAATACCTTGACATCACTCTGACTTCTCCGTATGCGCTTCAGGCCTTCGATGCCATTGGTTCCCGGCATATCTATATCCATTAAAATGACATCAGGTTCGTATGCCGCTAAATCATCCTCCACTGTATTGCAGTTGGAAAATGCGGCCACCACGCAGTATCCGTCACTCCCATCGATCAGCATCGTCAGTCCTTCACGGAGTTGCGGATTGTCTTCATACAACATCACCTTGATCATAGAATTATAATTTATATTAAAGCTAATATTTTAAAATCCCTTTAACAATCACATAATCATGTTAATGGCACCGTCAGCGTGATCTTGGTGCCCTTCCCCGGAGTAGATTTGACCATTAGCCTGCCATTCATGGCATCGGCCCTCTTCTGCATGTTTCCCATACCGTTACCCCGGCTGTTCTCATCGGCTTCAAATCCAATACCATCGTCGTGTACAAGAAGCAAGAGCTTTTTCTGGTGAGAAGTTACAAATACATGGACCACTGAAGCCCGGGAGTATTTTGCCGCGTTGTTGATCGCCTCCTTGAAAATCAGGAAGAAATCCCTCCTCGCCTCCATGTTCAGCCGGATGTCATTCACCTTGGGAGCCACCTTGAAATCTATGTCAATATCCTTGGCTTCAAGTACATTAGTGGCAAACTCACGCATCCTTGATGTGATCTTCTCCATGGAGTCGTTACTGGGTTTAATACTCCACACTATATCATCCATCGCTTCCATCATGCGCTGCGAGTTGTCACTGATCTTGGTAATGAATTCTGTGGCTTTAGGGGTATCGGTATTGATCTTGCTCTTGGCCATTGAACTGAGGATATTGATCGTACTCAGCGTACTTCCCATATCATCGTGAAGATCCCTGGCCACCCTGAGCCTCAGCTTCTGAACGGCGATCAGCCTGTTCACCCTCAGCCGGTGTATCAGGTAGATCAACGAGCCCACGAAAGCGATCAGTAACATAATGAACCAGGCTGTTTTATAAAACGGTGGGGTGATATGAAAAGGAAATGAGGTGACCAACCCTGACCTGATACCTTCGGAATTTTCACTGTATACTTTGAATTCATACTGGCCCGGCGGCAACTGGGAATAACTTACAAAATCATTTCGCTCAGCCTTGATCCAGTCTTTGTCTGCCCCTTCCAGCTTATAATAATAAGTGAGTTTGTCATTCATCAGGTAGCTGAGTGATGAAAAGTAAAAACTCAGTGAATTCTGGGTGTATGTAAAATGTGCCTTGGGGCCTTTTTGAATAGAATCAATCGGTAAAAAACTGTTGTTGAGCTTGATATCGGTGATCATCACATTCTGAACCTTGTTATCCGGCTGCAGGCTTCGCGGATCGAAAAACATCAGGGCATTCTCCCCGCCGAAAATGACATACCCATCGTCAGATACATAATCGCAGGACCGGGTGAGGTCTGAAAAAATGATACCGTCTTTCCTGCCATAAGGAGTGATCCGGTTATTCATCGGGTTATAGCGGCAAAGCCCACTCGTAGTCATGATCCATAGATAGCCCTGCTTATCCATGCGCAGCCTCTGTATGGTATTTGAAGGAAGGCCGTCGCGGAAACTGTAAATACTCACCTTACCGGTGTATTTATTGATAAAATTCAATGCACCGGCACCATAAACGATCACACTGTCGTTCAATTGCTCTATGTCTTCAGCGTTATTCCCGAAGGTTGGATTGTTCTTATCTCCGCTGTGATAATGCTGAAGTATCTTTCCCGTCTCCCTGTCGATTGCATAAAGTCCTTTTTCAAATGCAGAGACCCAAACCATATTCTGCCGGTCGATGAAGACCTTTCCGATGATGGCAGAAAGGTCCTGCATCACCCTGAACTGTCCACTGTCGTATCACACTATACGGCCTCCCTGTGTCCCAAACCATAACGCCCCGTTATTATCTTCAGTAATGTTTCTGATCGTCCTGTTACCAAACGCATCGGGTAAAAGCCAGGTCGATGTTTTTTTAACCGGATCATGGATATTCAGTATACCGCCATTATTTCCTATCCAGATCAGACCGGTCCTGGACGCTTCGTGGATTGCCCAGACATCGTTGTAAGCCAGCCGGGTTGCAAGAGGCCAGGAAGATGGTACCGGGGTTCTGTAGGCGTAGTTCTCTTTTTTCCGGAATTTCCTGTCCATGCTGACTATCCCATGTCCCCAGTCTGCAAACCAGAAATCACCATTCTTCAACTGAACTATATCTGTTATAAAAGAATTACCATCGGCTTCATCAATCAGAATATTACTCACATAACGATTGGTTCCTGCGCTGGAAAAAAACAACCCTTTATCAGTAGCCAGCCAGACACTGCCATCCCTGTCTTCCAAAACCTGGTGTACATCATTGTACTGAATAAAATAGTTGTGCTCGTGGTCGCTCTTGTAAAACTGGAAACGATCATTTCCCGGGCGCAAGGAGAATAATATATTCAGACCGTGCACCCAAAGGCTGCCGTCACGTGTTTCATAAATACCATGATATTCAGTGTAACCCAATTTGTCACGGTTCAGTCCTGCAGTGTCGGGCAGATTTCTGCCCATTGAGTCAAGGCATAATTTTACCTGGCTGCCTCCGTTCCAAAAAGGCCAGGCAAAGATCCAATACCGTCTTTTGCTGTCAATGAAGAGATTATTCACGTTGTGGATCGTTGAATTCTCCAGGATGGCGATCTTCCGGGGATTGTATTTGCGCGAATAGGTCTCCTTCGTTTTGTAATCGTACACCAGTATCCCGCTGTCGAATGATACCAGGTACAACTGGTCTTTCAGGGTATCTTCAAAAAACCTGGGGCCCGGTTTCCAGCCTTCCGGTAGTTTGAAAGGAATGTCTTCAATAAAAGCATCTGCTTTTTCACTGTATCGGAGGACCTTGAATTTGGAGATATTGAGGTATAGATCACCCCTCCGATCCACCCACATGTTGAACTCAGCCCTGACGGGGATCTCGCCCTGTACTTTCAGGGGTATGCGCCTGTATGAATAGTCAGATGGAGTGAACACACCAAACTCCCGCCTTCCTGTATAACTCAGCCAGAGTCTCCCTTTTTTGTCTTCTACAATATTCTTTATTTCATCAATGGGCACAGAGTTACTGCCATGAAAAAAACGAATGAACTTCGATCCGTCGAATCGTTGTAATCCGTTAGCAGTACCCACCCATATAAACCCCCTCGCATCCCGGTGAAGGCAGTTCACCTGGTTGGATGCCAACCCCATCGCATCATCGGTGCTGATCCGGTTGAAAACCGAAGCTGCCTGGGGCCAGGCAATGTGTACAATCAGCAAACAGCAGATCAGAATGATAAAGCGCTTCATCCAGCTGCAAAATACTCATTTCCTGCGCTGACAAAGCATCACATAATCATGTGAAAGACGAATGCCCGCCACTTGGGCAGGCATCGTAACCAACCAACCAACCAACTAAAACTAAACTCAGATCTGCTGCTGCAATAGCAAGGCGGCACAGGCGTTCGCCAACAGGAACCGCTCTTGGTCCGACACTTTATCCAGGTATACGATCCCCCGGTCCATTAATGAAACCGCTGCCACAGGTTTTCCATCCTTGTTCCTGAACTCAAATCCAACGGAACCGGCTATCGTGTTCACTGACTTGCCATTTTTGTTGCGCAGTGAATAAACAGGCTTGATGGTATAATAGGTATTGCGGTCCATTGCAAGAAAACCCGTGTAATTTTTTCGCTGGCGTTGCGCATCGTTATTATCGATCACCATTTCCCATGGCCTGTCATCATTTTTTAGGAAGATGTTTACCCAGAAACCGTTTTGCCAGTCATCTCCTATCTCCAATACATCACTCACTGTATTCACCACCGAATTTGGATTGTTACCGATCACGAAGTTCGCCGACTTCACCTTGGTGACGCAGAACACGGCACTCTCCTGTTGCCTGGCATCAGTAAGTTCAAAACGTACAGATTGCTTGCGCCGGCTATAATCCACTCCAATTATTTTCTCAATCTCATTATAGCCGGGCTTGTATACAGTCCATCCCACAAATGCGCCCGAACCTTTAGTCCAGGATCTCTTTAGGGTGACCGTGCGATAGTCTCCGAAGCTGATCTTTTCATTGAACGTCCACCCCTGCCTGCCTTGCACATCCATCCTTTCCGCGGATTGCCATTCTGCTTCCTTTAAAGCCAGGTCAGGGGTCTTGCACGCCGTAATCGAAATAAATAATCCTGCCATTACAATTATTATCGCCTTATTCATATCCTTTCTGTTTATACAACAAAACTAGGCATGAAATGAAAGGGGAACAATCACATCATTGTGTGTATTTAAAAGGGTCTCGGAACTTAGGTGAATGCAGGCATACATATTCATGTGATAACAAGCTTTAATATGCCAAAACGAATTAGCCCGATATTCCGATCATTTGCTGATTTATATCATTCCTCATCATTTTTATATGAATTAACTTATGGCCAGTATGTGTTTGGGAAACAACCTGTAATCCCCCCTTGGAAAAATATCATATCATGCCCGGTCAAAGAAGATGAATACTGGCCAATACCGGCGCGGTGAGTTATGCGTTGATTTTATTAACTCTTTAAATTTTTTGTTATGGAAATGCAAGAAAACGTTCAAAAGAAAGAAGAACTTAAGCACTCCATGGAGCAGCTTCTTCATTCCTACGAATCTGCTTTCCGCGACCTGGATGCATCCAAAGTGATCAGTCACTATTTCGATTCACCACAGTTCCAGATGATCAACGATGGCAGGATCATGGGATTTCACGACCTGGAGAAGGAAATAAGATCATTATTCACCAATATGACAAGGTTTGAAGGCGGTTTTATTGAACCGAAGATTACAGTGATCAACGACC
>JAHEFC010000553.1 GCA_024640385.1 Sphingobacteriales bacterium | reverse complement strand
TTAAAGGCTGCTGATTCGGCTTATGCTAAATTCAAATCGGGTAAAATTTATGCCAGCCCGCGGTGTGGAATTATTTCTACGTCATTTATTGGATCCTGGATTAACGATGATCAATCCGGGCAGCTGAATGGTTGTGATCCGTTAACACCAAAACGGATCATTATCATATGCCAACAAACATTATCCTGCGTTATACTGAAATTCTGGTTTTACTGATCGCCATCGTGTTCATTTTATTCCATCTTAAGAAGTTTTCAAAGCTTCACGTCAGGCTTGAGGAAAGAAGATCTCAGCGTGACAGGAACGCTACTGTGTCTTAATGTCTACAGCTGGGGCATTGAAATTATCAGCTCTTGTTAAAGGTTAATAAATTATGAAGAGCATTTTTATCACAGCAGTTATTTTACTATCATTTAATTACCTGCAGGCCCAGGCCATGGGCAGGGAGTACCGGACGGCGATTGGTGTGAAAGTATGGGATGGTGGAGGACTTAGTGTCAAACATTTTGTGAACGATAAGGCTGCACTGGAAGGAATAGCGTATATGTGGAACGAGGGATTCAGGCTGACCGGTTTGTATGAATTCCATGGTGATATTGGCGGCGCTCCCGGTTTGAAATGGTATATAGGTCCCGGTGCACACCTGGGTTTTTACGACCATGGTAACAATCACGACAACTACAATGATGGTGATGGAGGTACTTATTTTGGCATTGATGGTGTGCTGGGTCTTGATTTTAAGTTCAATAAGGCACCCATTAACGTTTCTCTTGACTGGCAGCCTGTATTCGAGTTCGGTGAGGGACGTGGATTCTATGGTAACTGGGGAGGACTTGGCATCAGGTATGCATTTGGAAAATAAACTACGAAGCTGATTTCCTGATCATTATTAACAGTCGAATATGATCAAGCCCATTCAATTGTTATACAACAACCGTCTGTATATGGCTGAAATTTCAGAGATCTATCATCCTATACACTGGATGTTTTATGTGAACTTTGATGACGGGTATGAGAATATATTCTTTTCAGATGTGGAGAGCGGTAAATGGGTGGAGCAGGATCTGGGTTTCACTACGCTTGCTGAATTGGTAGGGAAAAAGATCAACTCCTATATTCCTAAAGATAAGATTACCAGAAAATCAGTGCACTGGTATCATGAAGGAAGTGGGGATAAAAATATCCATTTTGGCTATTGTCGTTTCGTTGTTGACGGATATTGCACTTATGAGATCTATGGAGGGAATAAACGATATATGTTCACTCTTGTGAAGCTCAATAACGAATTGTGGCAGCTTTTTAAGGTGCCGGGCATGGCTGGTTGGAACTATAATGAAGATTATATTGAAGAAATCCCCTTTATCATCGACACATTCAAGTTCTGAAAATTAGCATACAGCATTTTCTGGTCTAAAAAAAGCCAGGCTTATAAAAGCCTGACTTAACCCTTGGAACCCAAAACCAACAACATGAATATTTATATCCTTCTTCTTCCTCAGCTTCTTCATTAGTCGCTTCAAAATTGATATTGTTTTCAGCCATGCTGTTTAGTTGCTGATCCGAATCCTTTTCCTCATCTAATGTCTTCTGCAAAAGATCTGCCACCTCTTGCATGCCACACGTAGCGTCAAGCGTAACCAGGCAACCATAACTGGCGATAAAACCAATTAATGCGAAGCAGCTTTCTTATCCTGAGACTTCACAGAGTCGGCAGGAGCGTTGAACTCCCGGAATATTAATCGGAGTGACTGATCGAATGTAAAATAATGATAGATCCAGTTCATGAATACGAACAACCTGTTCTTCACGCCAACGATCTGGAACAGGTGAAGAGCCAGCCATGCAAACCATGCAAGAAAACCACCGATATGCAATAACGGTTTCGGAATATCGGCTACTGCACGGTGCCGGCCCACAGTGGCCATCGAACCTTTATGATGATATACAAACGGCTTCATCGGTTCATTGTTCATTTGCCTGATCAGATTTTTGCAAAGCAGTTTTGCCTGATCCAGGGCAACGGGAGCGATCTGCGGATGCCCTTTGGGATAAGCCTCAGTTTCCATTAGTGCAATGTCCCCAATGGCATAGATGTCAGTATATCCCTTTACCCGGTTGAATTCGTCTACCATGATCCTGTTAGCTTTTGCCACTGCAGTAGCAGGTATGCCATAAGGGATATTCCCTTTGATGCCCGCAGCCCAGATCACCGTTCTGCTGCCGATCTTAGTGCCGTCTTTGAAACTGAGAACCTCGCCGTCATAAGATTGCACCATCGCATTTGTTACCACCCGCACGCCCAGTTCCTCAAGATATTTTGCAGACCTGGCAGAAGATTCGGGCGACATTACAGCCAGTACTTTATCCATCCCCTCCACCAGGTATATTGTCATTTTTGAAAAATCAATTT
>JAHEFC010000552.1 GCA_024640385.1 Sphingobacteriales bacterium | reverse complement strand
TGAGAGCCTTTAGTAATATCCTGGAGATATCCCCTATTGAACCAGAAAGCAGTATCATTGATCCACTGGGCATTATTCACCGGAATGATGTCATCTCCTTTTGTAAACTCACCGGAAAAAACCTTTCGGCTCCCATTACCCTCCAGGATCGGCACCTGGGTAGGCTGATCTGCCTGTATCCGGGCTTTGATCTTTTCAAACATCAGGCCGTAGTTATCGCCAGGCTTCAACTCGAAACATGTTTTAGCAAAGGCGAATGAAAGCGAACCCACATTTTTCCCTTCATCATCTTTGGTCTGGTAGTTCAGTTGATCAGGGCCGGAAGCACTGATCAAGATCATGTTCGGAAGAGCCGCCTTCTCAGAAAACCCTTTTGTACCCGGTATGCTGATGGTATTGGACGGTCTGTATTCCTGACTGGCAAAGGGTTTAGCCGATCCTCTTGCTATACGGAAGACATCTGCCCTTGTAGCAGAACCGGAATGACAGGCATCGATCATCACCAGCAGGTTCCCGTTAGCGCCTATTTTATCATGTATAGCTTTCAGCTTTTCGTTCAACTCATCATCGCGCAGATGGTTTTCCCCCGTGTAGCCGGTAGGGTTATACTGCCCCCTGGCATCATACGGCACCAGCGCCTCGTCATAACCATCCTGCTCATCCGGCTCCCCGTTATTATCCATGATCTGCTGCCCATGCCCGCAAAAATAAAAAACAACAATATCGCCCGGGTTAGTCTTCGCCGCAAGCCTGTCCAGCCCTTTCAATATACCAACCCGGGTAGCTTCTGCATTTTTAAGCGTATCAATATGGTCGTCTGTAAAACCGAATTGGTGGAGGCCTGCACGTATGTAAGGCAGGTCTTCAACAGAACTTATTCGTTTCCAGTTCCGGAAATCATCATATTCACTTATTGCAACAACAAAGGCATACTTGGCCTGTGAAAAACCACTAAAGCATGAACAGATGAGTATAAAAAAAACTACTACTCCGGATTTCTTCATTAAACAGGTTGTTGAAAGGTATCTTGGAAGAGGGATGTCAAAGGCCCCTTTAATTTACTTACTATGATTCATTTTCCCCATATTCCACAAAAAAAACTGTGAAACTTAGATCAGATAGTCCATTGATTTAAATTTAGGCTTCAATTACCATGCATGAGAAAACTCCTGTTGTTATTGTTTGTACTGCTATCCATTTCAGGTTTTTCACAAAACCACCCGTCCTCTGGCACTGACCGGATGAAGGCTTTTGATAAGCATAAATCCCTGATGGCCAGGTCTCCATATAAGAATCTTCATTGGCGTAATATTGGCCCGGATAATATTTCGGGCCGCTGTACGGAAGTGCTGGGCGTTTCCGGAAATAAAAACCTGATCTGGGCGGCATTCGCCACAGGAGGATTCTGGAAAACAACCGATGCAGGAAAAACCTGGGAGCCCCTTTTTGATAAAGAAGGCACCCAAAGCATAGGTTCCTTTGCCGTTGCGCCCTCAAACCAGGATATCATCTATGTAGGCACAGGGGAGTCAAATATTTTCCGTGCCTCCCTCCCGGGCCTGGGCATGTACCGTTCTGCCGACGGCGGTAAAACCTGGAAACATATCGGGCTGGAGAACAGCGGCACCATCGCCCGTGTTGTGGTTCATCCTTCCAATCCCAACATCGTATATGTTGCCGCCTCTGGCAACGAATGGAGTTACAGTAAAGACCGCGGCCTGTATATGACAACCGATGGAGGTAAAACCTGGAAACGGCTGATCAGCGAAGATAAGAACGGGTTCATTGACCTGGTCATGCACCCCACCGATCCCAACACCTTATATGCTGCCAGCTGGAACAGAGTCCGCCTGCGCTGGAGTGACCCCACACCGCAAGACGATGATTTCATCTGGAAAACAACAGACGGCGGAAAAAACTGGAATAAGCTCACTAACGGCCTTCCACAAACGAAATTTACAGGGCGCGTAGGCCTTGCCCTTTCCCGCAGTAACCCTAATACGCTCTATGCCTTTATCGACAACCATACCTCAAAACGCGAACCAAAAGCAGGCGAATTGGATCCATACGGCCGCCCGATCCAGGTGATCCCCTATGGCGTGCAGGTCTGGAAAAGCACTGACGCTGGTGCAAATTTTGCCAAAGTCAGTATGGAAGATGATAAACTGGAAAGATTTGCCGGCACCTATGGTTGGGTGTTCGGGCAGATCCGGGTGGACCCTTCCAACGAGAATACCGTGTACATTCTCGGCGTACCTATGGCTAAAAGTATCGACGGTGGCAAAACATTCAATGTGATGCGCTCAGAAAAAAGCAGCGAACGCAATCACGGTGACCATCATGCATTATGGATAGATCCCGCAGATTCAAATTACCTGATCAATGGAAACGATGGCGGAGTTGTAGTGAGTT
>JAHEFC010000551.1 GCA_024640385.1 Sphingobacteriales bacterium | reverse complement strand
CATTGAAAAACTACAGGCTGCCGGTATAGAAGTGATCACGGGTGTGGAAGAAGCAGCCTGCCTCGAACTTAATAAAAGATTCTTCACCTATCATAAAAATCATCGTCCTTATATCATCTTAAAATGGGCCCAGAGCGCCAACAGGAAAATGGCCGGCCGGGGAGACGAAAGGCTGATGATCACCAACGATTACAGTAATCGCCTGGTGCATAAATGGAGAAGTGAAGAAGCGGCCATTTTAGTGGGCACCAATACTGCGCTCATGGATGATCCTGCGCTCACCACACGACTATGGTCGGGCAGGCACCCGGTGCGGGCCGTGGTAGATATGGACCTCCGATTACCACCGCATCTGAAACTGTTCAACCGGAAATATCCCACCATCGTTTTCAATACCATCATGCACGAAGAACAGGAAAACATGCTGCTATACCAGGTAAATCGCGAGAGCAGCCTGGTTTACCAGATGGTGAATGCCTTGTATCTGCTCAAGATCCAGAGCGTGATCGTAGAGGGTGGGGCATTGCTGCTGCAAAGTTTTATTGATGGTGAGATCTGGGACGAGATCAGGGTGATCACCAACCGCGACCTCTATATACCCGAAGGACTCTGGGCGCCGGAATTGCCTGAGATCGGCTCCAACGAAGAATTTGAATTAGCCAACGATACCATTTCTATATATCGAGCTCCATGATTTTCATTCCACTGACCATCCTGCTCACTTCTTTTCTTACACTTTCCTTCAAGGTATTGGCCAACCTGAAGATCCCGGCATTGCAGGCGATCGTTTTCAATTATCTCACCTGCGTGGTGGTGGGCTCATTTGTGAATGGGGCATATCCGTTGCGTGCATTAACAAGCCCGGAGCCCTGGTTCTATTGGTGTCTGTTCATGGGCCTGATCTTCATCACGCTATTCAATATCATAGCCTTCACTACCCGGCATTTGGGTGTGGCGGTGGCCTCTGTGGCCAACAAGCTTTCACTGGTGATCCCTTTCCTGTTCTCCATATTTTTTTATGGCGAAACCGCAACGGTGTTGAAAATATTCGGCGTGATCCTGGCGCTGATCGCCGTGGTCTGCACCTGCTGGCCGCACCAGGCCATCAGGGGTTCAACCCTGAAGCCGGAACATGGATGGATACTTTTTGTGCCGGTGGTCTTATTCCTGGGTTCAGGATCACTGGATACCATGATTACTTATGTAGAGAGAACATTTCTAAGTGCGGCCAATAAAGACAGTTATTTCATCCTGGCCTTTAATATGGCAGGCATACTTGGAGGCATATACCTGGTCATTCAGCTATGGAGGGGCAAGGAGCAATTTGACCCGCGTTCCATTCTGGCAGGCATATGCATCGGGCTGCCCAATTATTTCTCGATCTGGACCCTGGTAAAAGCATTATCGCTTTACCCAGGCAACAGTTCCGCCATCTTCCCCATCATCAATATTGGTATTGTGCTGTTCAGCACGCTGGTGGCTTATTTCATTTTTTCAGAAAAGCTCAGCAGGCTGAACTGGACTGGTATTGTGCTGGCTGTTATTGCGATCACCTTAATGAGTTGGGGCTGATGGTTAACTATACTTATTTCACGATAGCTAAAGAAGGGGTCTCAGATTTCCGCGACCGGGGCTCCAAGTTTTTCGGTTATGCCTATCCGATAGTAAGTGTGGATGAGGCAAAAACCCGGCTGCAGGGATTGAAAAAGATGCATCCCAAAGCCACCCATCATTGTTTTGCCTGGCGCATAGGTGCGGAAGGGGAGACGGTGAGGGTGAATGACGACGGCGAGCCTTCGGGTTCAGCAGGCAAGCCCATTGAAGGCCAGATCCTGAGTCGTAAGCTGACCAATGTGATGGTGGTGGTGGTGAGGTATTTTGGAGGAAGCCTGTTGGGTGTACCTGGTTTGATCCAGGCGTACAAAACAGCTGCCGCTGAAGCGCTGGATCAGTGTGGCGTTATTGAAAAGAATATAGAGTACGCGATCAGGGTGCAGTTCGATTATACGATGATGAACGATGTACAGATGTTGATCAGGCAATACCATTGCCGGATCGGCGGGCAGGATATGGGCCTGTACTGCACATTCGAGGTTCTGATCCCGCTGGAGCATAAAGACAAGGCTTTGCGGGCTTTCAGGGATCTGAAGGGGTTGGAGATGCTCTAATTCATTATTTTTATGGCATGAAATCGATTGCTGTCATAGGTGCGGGCACCATGGGAAATGGTATTGCACATGTTTTCGCCCAATACGGGTTTGCGGTGGCCCTGATAGATGTTTCTGTTCCCCAGCTGGATAAGGCGCTGGCCACCATCAATAAGAACTTCGACAGGCAGGTAACCAAAGGCATGGTCACTGCGGAGCAGAAGGAGCATGCGATCAGGAATATCTCCACTTTTTCTTCCATTCAA
>JAHEFC010000234.1 GCA_024640385.1 Sphingobacteriales bacterium | reverse complement strand
CCAGATCGCCGCTGGTGAAGTGATCCAACGTCCGGCAAGTGCTGTGAAAGAACTGTTGGAGAATGCAGTTGATGCAGGTGCTACTGAAATAAAACTGATCATACAGGATGCAGGCAAATCCCTGGTTCAGGTTATAGATAACGGTAAGGGTATGAGTGAAACTGACGCCAGGATGAGTTTTGAACGTCATGCCACATCCAAGATCCGGAAGATCGATGATCTTTTCCAGATCAGGACCATGGGGTTCAGGGGTGAGGCACTGGCTTCTATCGCAGCGGTTTCCCAGGTAGAGCTGCGCACCAAAAGAAATGAGGACCAGCTGGGCACATATATTGAGATAGACAACAGTGTGGTAAAGGTGCAGGAGCCCTGCTCTGCCAACAACGGAACAAGTATTTCCATGAAGAACCTGTTCTTCAATGTACCGGCCAGAAGGAATTTCCTGAAAAGCAATGCGGCGGAGACCAGGCATATAGTTGATGAATTCATCCATGTTGCACTGTCGTTCCCGGAACTATTTTTTTCCCTCACCAGCAACGGGCAGCAGGTATTCCATCTTGAAAAAGGAAATCTTAAACAGCGCATCGTGCAATTGCTGGGCAGTCAGTATAATGCAAAACTTGTCAGCGTGCAGGAGCAGACAGACTATCTCAATATCAGGGGATTTGTTGGCAAGCCGGATACTGCAAAAAAAACAAGGGGAGACCAGTATATTTTTGTCAACAACAGGTATATCAGGAGTGGGTATCTGAATCATGCCATCATGAGTGCTTACCAGGATCTGATACCCTCTGACTCTTATCCTCTCTATGTTCTTTTTATTGATATGGACCCCGCTCATCTTGATATCAATGTGCATCCAACCAAACAGGAGATCAAGTTTGATGATGAAAAGATCGTATACGCTTTTGTACAGTCGGCCGTTAAACATGCTCTTGCGCAGTACAGCGTGATGCCCACACTGGATTTCGATCTTGACCCCAATGTGCAGCAATTGGATGCGATCAGCAAACCTTTCACAAGGGAGAAACAGGATAATGCTGCATCGTCACATTTGTTCCAGAGCTTCACCCAGAAACACCAGGCCCATTTCATTGACAAGAACAGCGGGCTTAAGAACTGGAAGGAATTCTATACCGAACCGCAAAAAACCGAATCGGTTTCCCTGCCGGAGTTTGAATCCATCCCTGCAAGAATCTCGCAAAGCCTCCAAATAGCAGAAGATGCTCCCCTGGTGCAGATGCAGAACATGTTCATCCTGGTCACAACCAACCGCGGTTTTCTGGTGGTGAACCAGCAGCTGGCGCATGAAAGGGTATTGTACGAGAAATTCACAGATGCCGCAACGGGAAAACCGGTTGCTACACAAAGAAGTCTTTTCCCGCAAACCCTGGAGCTTTCTCCGGCTGATGCGGCTATGCTGGGCGACCTGCTTCCGGATCTTTTACACCTGGGTTACCTGCTTGAACCATTCGGCCAGCATTGCTATGTAATACAAGGCACGCCTTCAGACCTGGAACAGGGAAATGAGAAAAACATGATTGAAAACCTGGTAGAGCAATACAAACATTTCAGCAGCGATCTCAAATTCTCAAAAAGGGAAAAACTGATCCGGACCTTGATTCACCAGCGTTCCGTTAAGCCAGGCAAGGCTTTGACCGAAAAAGAAATGCGATCGCTGATCAGCGATCTATTTGAATGCCGGCTTCCCAATACAACACCTGACGGGTCGCCAACTTATATCGAGTTTAAGCAGGATTATTTGTTGAAGATGTTTAATCAGGGATAGGCGGGAGGCAAAGGCGAAAGGCGAAAGGCGAGAGGCGAGAGGCGAGAGGCGAAAGGCGAAAGGCGATAGGCGAAACGTATCAGACAATGTCCATATGCAAACTACTACCTCTCGCCTTACGCCTCTCGCCTAGTATTTCTCAATGATCTCCCTCAAAAACGCCGCCATCCTGCTTCTCAGCACAGCAGTAGATTGCTGGTGATTATTGATGAGGATGGAAAAGATCAGCGTCTTATTCTTTTTAGTGATCACATATCCACTTAGCGCGATCACTCCCGAAAGCGTCCCTGTTTTTGCATAAAGCCTGCCACTGTCAGCTGAATAGCTCCTCAACGTGCCCCTGCCACCGGTAGGAAATACCGTTGTGATCCTTTCCCAGCTGATCTCTTTTTTCATCTTGTTAAGCACCCACACAAAATCCCTGGGCGTGAAAAGATTATACCTGCTCAATCCGCTCCCATCAACCCATTTCGCTTTATCAGGCATTTCCGTCAATAAATTTTTAGTTACTGCCTGAACAGCTATTCCCGAATTCATTACCCCGGTGATGGAATAACCCGACATCAGCAATGCCTGCTCAGCAAAAAAATTATCACTCCTGTGCATCATCGGCTTCAGCATGGAATCCAATGGCCTGCTGAAGATCACGGATGGCTTGGAGGTGTATCTTATTTTCTTGCCCACCTCAATAGGGAAGATCTCTTTGTGCAGACTATCGTTCAGCAATTTAATTCCCGTGTTCACGCCATCAGTCACATAGGGAACATCGGTCTCGGCATTTTTCTCCTTTCCTTCATAGATGGTGAAGGCATTGGAATCTCTTTTTCTTTCTACCCTGAAGCTGTTCTCCGGCTTACCGAAATCAACAGGACCATCCAGTTCAGGATCAGAATAGATAAAGGTGTCTATGGTGTCAGCAGCGTTTGAAGGATTTTCTTTTTTCGACTTCACCTGGTACCATGTAACCACATTGCCATAAACGGGTAATGCGCTTCTCTCCGCCATGTAATATTCGCTATAGTCGTCCCAGCTCCAGCCGAAGCCCAGCGCCTGGTCGTTCCAGGCCGATGCATCGATATACATCTTCTTGTCGGTCTTCCTGATAAAATCAGCCACAGGCTGGTCTTTGAAGTCTTTATGCAGAAAAGTCGGGTCACCGGTAGGGATCAGGATCATGGCCGTATCCATATCAACATAGGTTATCCCCTGCAGTTGATCGCCCAGGGTTTTCATGGCTGCATAACAACTCATGATCTTGGTATTACTGGCAGGAACAAAATATTTATCATCCTGGTATTCATAAAGAAATTTTCCCGATTCCGGGTCGAATACGGCAATACCTGTATGCGCATTCTTCAAGGCGCTATCTGCAATAAGATATTTAGTTGCAGCAGATGACAAACCTTTGGGCGACGAACACGAAGCCAACAAAACAATAGCTGATACAGACAGGACAGAGAACAGTATTTTCTTCATAAGCTTATTCCCTTTCGAGTGCCCTCAGCCAGCGTTCAGGGGTTTCATTAGTGCTGGCCATCATATAATCTTTGTAAGAACATGCAATGTAATTCTTGTTGGGCAGTTGCATCCACCACCTGCCGGTTCTTTTGCTTTGCAGAAACACGGTTTCCACTTCAGAGAAACTCGTATGGTATTCATTGAAATTGTCCCTTTCCTGGATCGAAGATTCCTGCCGGCCCTTATACCTGCCGTCAATAAAATACCAAAGCATCTGGGCGATCTGCTTTGCAGTCAGTTCATGCAGATCAAGTTCTGCGCGATACCCGTAAATACCCAGGGTACTCAGCAAGGGACTCATTCCTGCAAACCTTGTGAGGGTACAGATCTCTTCCCCGTTAAATCCATTGGGTGAAATATGATTGGCTGGTGCTGCCGAATAGGCCAGTGCTGATATATCTATACTCAGCATCCCGGAATTTCTGAGCACGGGTTCCATTTCGTCGAGGTATTCTTTCACATGACCCACCCTGTAACAGTCAAACCTCAGCTTGTCCATGGTTTCCAGCATATCCGGATGAACCAGGTAACTCTGGAATCCAAGATGGCTGTAGTTCCTGATATAATTCGGTTCCCCAGTAAGCATCTCCATGAGGAAGTTGTCGCTCTTCATCGGGCTTTCCAGTGCGAGATCGATCAACGCATCTATACAGGTGGCTTCAATAATGGTTTTACGGGTTCTGTATACTTCATACTGGCCCAGGGTGAGATCGTGCGATCCGCCAAGGATCACCACTGTTTTTCCCTGGCCCACCAGTTCGGCCACAACGGTCTTCAGTGCCGAATAACTGTCGTTCAGGGTATTTCCCCGCCTCACATTGCCCACATCAGCGATCAGGAAATCCCGGTGCCAGAAATACAGGCTGTAGAACTGGTGACGGATGGTATTGGGAGACAGATTACCGGATTCCGCGCCATGCAAACCCCTCTCCTCACCACATCCCACCAATACCAGGTCGGCCCCGGAAAGATCCGGGAACTCCCCGGTATAGGTCAGGATCGACCTGCCGATCTGGCCGTCTTTATAGCCACTGTCGTACGACAGTGAATAAGGATCCACAGGGTCAAGAAAATCAGTAAGGTGAAAGAGATCACTCATGGTAAGGATTTTCGCAAAACTAACAATATTTAATAAGCACTGCAGCCATGTGAATATTGATAATAAGGGTTTATTTTCGCGTCAGATATGGACCAGTTAATACAACAGATAGAGGAATACAAAAAAGAGATAGCAGGAGCTACTGCAAGCAGTGCTGAAGAACTGGAGAATTTCCGGACCCGTTTCCTTGGAACCAAGGGCATTATCAAGGCCCTGATGGCCGAGATGAAGAATATTCCCGCGGACCAGAAAAAAGAGTTCGGCCAGATCATGAATGGTCTGAAGGTCTCCACCGAAGAGAAATTTGAAACACTGAAATCCGCCATCGGAAACACTACTAACGGCAAAGAGCACACGAAAGATATAACACTGCCCGGCGATACCATCGCCACCGGTGCCAGGCATCCGGTAACTCTAATGCGTAACCGAATTGTGTCGATATTCCAGCGTCTCGGATTTGCGGTAGCGGAAGGTCCCGAGATAGAGGACGATTTCCATAATTTCACTGCACTCAATATATCCGAGAACCATCCTGCACGTGATATGCAGGATACTTTCTACCTCTCACAGAATCCTGACTGGCTGCTGCGCACCCATACCAGCAATATCCAGATCAGGGAGATGGAAAAAGGGAATCTGCCCATCAGGATCATCTGCCCGGGCCGTGTGTACAGGAATGAAACAGTAAGCTCAAGATCACATTGCTTTTTCCACCAGGTGGAAGGATTATATATTGATGAAAATGTTTCGTTCGCCGACCTGAAACAGACCCTGTACTTCTTTGTGCAGGAAATGTTTGGTAAGGATGTAAAAGTAAGATTCAGGCCCAGTTATTTCCCATTCACGGAACCCAGTGCCGAGATGGATATCAGTTGCCAGCTCTGCGGCGGCAGCGGATGTTCTGTTTGCAAGCGGACGGGTTGGCTGGAGATCCTGGGCTGCGGCATGGTACATCCCAATGTGCTGGAGAACTGTGGCATAGACAGTACAAAATACACAGGCTTCGCATTTGGCATGGGGGTGGAAAGACCGGCCCTGTTGAAATACGGCATCAATGATATCAGGCTGTTGAGCGAGAACGACGTTCGTTTCCTCCAGCAGTTCACCTCCGCAACATGATGAAAATAATTGTTTGTGGCGCAGGGACGATGGGTACCGGCATTGCTGAAATCTCAGCACGCAGCGGTTATACCACCCTGTTGTATGAACCGCGGACCGAAGCATTGGAATTTGCAGAAGCCGCGATCAGGAAAAACCTGGAATCACTCTACAACAAAATGAAGATCTCCGATCAGGAGATGAAAGATACGCTTAGCCGGCTGAAATTCAGTCCGCACCTTGACCTTTGCAAAGGCGACCTGGTCATAGAAGCCATCGTCGAAGATCTCACTATAAAGTCGGCTCTGTTCAGGCAGCTTGCTGAAATGAATTCACCGCATACCATCCTTGCATCCAACACGTCTTCCCTTTCAATAACTGCCATAGCGGACAGAATACCTGCACCCGAACGATTTTGCGGCATGCATTTCTTTAATCCCGCCCAGTTGATGAAACTTGTTGAACTGGTATATACCCATTCAACTTCTGTGGAGACCATACAGAAGGTGAAAGAGTTTGCCGTTTCCCTGGGGAAAGTTCCGGTGGTATGCAAGGACTCACCAGGCTTTATTGTAAACCGGGTAGCCCGGCATTATTATCTCGAAGCATTGCAGATGCTGGAAGAAAATATCACCAGTTTAGAGCAGGCAGACAGGATCATGGAAAATGCGGGATTCAAAATGGGACCTTTCAGGTTGATGGATCTAATAGGTAACGATATCAATTTCACGGTAACCAGGTCACTATATGAAGCCTGTGGCAGGCCCATACGATTCAAACCCTCGCCCATACAGGAAGAAAAGATCCGGAAAGGTG